>CAJWSS010000023.1:0-15275 GCA_913045915.1 uncultured Alphaproteobacteria bacterium
TATGGAATGAAGTCACTATCGACAGACTGTTCAAAGACGGACCAGATGTTGTGACCCCGGGAACAAAAATGCCTATTCAGCGAATGAAAAATGCGCAAGATCGACAGGATCTCGTGAGATTCTTGCAATCTGCAACTAAAACACCATAATGATAGATTGAAGTTGGCTGGTGTCCTGCGTGGCATAGCCGATATAAGGAGTAGTTAAGATGAAGATGGTACTCATAAGTAGCGCTGTTGCTATCGCAATCGGAGTGGTGGCGTATGTCATATTGACAAACTCTGGAATGGATACCGCATCTGTGTATTCAGGTCCAGATGTGCGACTTTAGGCTATTCGGAGAAGCGGCTTCTACGTCACGGTAACCGGCATGTTTGTCGAAGTTGTGTGTCGGATAGAAAGACGTCATATCCAGTGACGTCTAATGGCGGTTTGGCCAACGCCAATTTGACCGCGGTAGCCCAATGACGTCCGTTCCCTGCAATTTTGGCTGGATCTTTGGTAGTCAGACATAGGGCAAACCCAGCCAATTTAGGCACTGCAAAACTGCTCCCTGAAACCTGTCTTTTCTCATAGTCAATGCCAGTTGCGTTCATTGCTTCTGCTGGTACACCAATATCGACAACTTCACCAAAATTTGACTCTGTAGGTAGGCGCCCGTCAGCAAAGGTGCTTGTGACGGTCAAGGCATTTGGCAAATCGTTAACAGCTGGGTATATGGCGGCATCGGCTAAATCTCGGCCATTATTGCCAGCTGAAAAAATAAACAATATTTCTGGGTGCTGCCGGGCTGCCTCAAAAAATGCTGTCCAATCATCGCGGTTTTGACTGCCCAGAGGCATCATCACTAATTGTGCCCCATTTGCAGCTAGCCACTGAATTGCTGTGCCCATCAAGCTCATGTTTGGGCGTGGATAGCGCACCGGCAAAAGACGAAAATTTGCGCCGGTTTGTTTCAGAATATCAAGCACATGACTACCGTGTGATTGCGGAAAAAATGGGTTTCGGCCGGTATCTGTATCATAGGGAAGGGGGTCATTATCCCAAAAGTCACGGCCCTTGAAATTAGTTTTATCTTGATAAATCAGAAAGCTAGCAAAGTCAGCACGCCGATAATCAATGCCTGAGTCAATATGGCCAATAATCAGATCATTTGCAGATCTTTCTTGGTCTGGCCGGGGTAATGCTGGCGGATTGAGTGGGCGCGTTATCATTGCTCGCCCAGTTGGCATAATCAAAACCGCTATGGGGGTGCCATTATCATCATAAGTGATCTGGCGTGTTTCAAGCACATTACAGTTGCCAGACATGGCGGTGAATGATCGCGGGCGTTGCTGCGTAATAACAGTGATATGCAAAATACGTAGGATTTTGCCGGTCACCATAACATTAATGCCGATTTCATCTGCATCTGTGTGTTTGTAGCGAAAACTGAACCGACTAAAATGCGGCTGTTCTAAAACATTGTGATCAATCAGAAGCCAGCCAAGTTGTTGCCCCATATTTTGGCTGAACTCCGACAGTTTTTGTGGTGCTACCGGGGCATCTTTTGGTTGCAGGACACGTTGGGCGGCTTGGCAAAAGGATTTGATACTGGCACTATCTAAGAGGTATGCGGCATGGCTGGTGGTTGCCGCCACAAGCCAACTACCAAAACCGCATAGCAAAATGATCATCCCAAGCGCACGCCTGTGGTGGAAAAATAGGGGCCGGGTTGGTCTTGTGAAAGAAGCCAGTGATATGTGGTTCAAGCGAGATATAATTTATCACCATAACAAAAAGTGTTTTATCGGGCGCATCAGCATCGTCTTTGTCTGTTTAATGTTAGGTGTGTTGGCGTCAACTGCCAAGGCTGAGCATGGCCCGCAAACATGGAAAGCGGCCCATCAATCGGTTGTCATCGTAAATCCGACTTGGCCGGGCTATACGACACCTGGGCATGGCGCGCCTGCGGGAACGGCGCCAGCTGGAAGCGGTGTATATTTTGCCGAAAATCGGCCAACCACCGGCTATATTTTGACAGCCGCACATGTAATCAGTCGCGCCACCCATATCGAAATTGTTGATTCTGCCGGCAGAACGATGCCAGCAGAAATTCATGCTGTTGATCAACGCCGTGATATTGCCATTCTGAAAACAGATTTGGTCGGGCCGGTCATTCCGTTTGGCACTGACGAGATGCCAATTGGTAGCCATGTTTGCGCGATTGGGAACAGCTTTGGGTTGGGCCATAGCATAAGTTGCGGTGTGGTATCGGCAGTCAACAGGCAAAATATTGGCTTTAATGACCTAGAAGATTTTATTCAGACCGATGCGGCCATTAATCCGGGTAGCTCCGGTGGGGCTTTGATTGACAGTGAGGGGCGATTTGTCGGTTTGATTGATGGCATTTTTACAAAAGACGCTGATATTGACGCTGGGGTAAATTTTGCCATCAGCCTGTCACTAGTAAAAGCGGGTTTGGCCGAAATGCGGCTACGCGGCGTGCGCTTTGATGAGACAAAATAGCCACTGATCTTGACTAGCCATTGGATGCATCCATCTGTAATATAGGAATTCATCTTTTTTTATGGCGTTGGCGAGCAAGTTGACGGAAAGTGGAATTAGGAATGACTATTGGGACAGCGTCAAAAACGCTTATCGATCCGTTTGGCAGGACGGTTGATTATATCCGTGTATCAGTAACCGATCGTTGTGATTTTCGCTGTGTTTACTGCATGGCCGAAGAAATGACGTTTTTGCCAAAATCGGAACTTCTGTCGCTTGAAGAACTAGAACAGGTTTGCCGCAGTTTCATGGCGATGGGTACGCGTAAAATTCGCCTGACCGGCGGTGAACCCTTGGTCCGGCGCAATATCATGCAGTTGATCCGCAATCTTGGCGCCGAGGTCAAGGCTGGCAATCTTGACGAACTGACGATCACCACAAATGGCAGCCAGCTCCATAAAATGGCCGATCAGCTGGTGGATGCGGGCGTAAAAAGGCTGAATATTTCGATCGACACGCTTGATCCTGACCGGTTCCGTGAAATCACCCGCTGGGGTGATCTGGATAACGTGTTGCGAGGTCTAGAGGCCGCAAAAAAAGCTGGGCTGGCGATTAAATTGAATGCGGTGGCGCTGAAAGGTGTCAATGAATTTGACCTTGCCGATATGGTGGCATGGGCCGGGGCACAAGCTTTTGATATGACGATTATCGAGGTGATGCCGATGGGGGATATCGGCAACGAAAACCGGGTTGACCAATATATGCCATTATCGCAGGTGCGCGCCGATCTAAGCAAACGTTTTACGCTTATTGACAGTGATTATCAAACCCCCGGGCCAGCCCGCTATGTCACGGTTGCAGAAACCGGCAAACGGCTTGGCTTCATTACGCCGCTGACGCATAATTTTTGCGAATCTTGTAATCGTGTGCGAGTGACCTGCACTGGCCAGCTCTATATGTGTTTGGGACAGGATGATAATGCTGATTTATCTGCTGCACTTCGTAAGGATGGTGAGGCTGGGCTAGAAGCGGCAATCATCGAGGCGATCGGCCGGAAACCCAAAGGCCATGATTTTATCATTAGCCGCCGTGCGCCCGCGGCGTCTGTTGGCCGTCATATGAATGTGACTGGTGGCTGATATGGCAGGGCTGTATGGCATAAAAACAGATCGGCATGGCGCTGTTTTTGGTCTTGCTGGCTGGTCTGGTTCTGGCAAAACAACGCTGGTAGAGCAAGTTGTTTCGCATCTTGTCGGGCTTGGCTACGATGTGGCCACTGTCAAACATGCGCATCATCATTTTGATGCAGACATCCCTGGCAAAGACAGCTTTAGACACCGGCAGGCGGGGGCGCGCCAAGTGTTGGTTTCATCAGCGCAACGCTCAGCATTATTTAGCGAACATGCGTCAAGTGACGAACCTGATTTGCCGCAACTTTTGCAACTGCTGGCACCGGCTGACCTTGTCCTTGTTGAAGGGTTTAAAAAATACCCTATTGAAAAAATTGAAATTTTTAGACCATCTGTGGGAAAGCCGCGGCTTTATCCTGAAGATGATCTGGTCATGGCTGTGGCAAGTGACGAGGCGTTGGATGATTGTCCATTGCCGGTATTTGACTTGTCTGATATCGCTGCAATAGCTGATTTTATTATTGTTCAGACCAAATTAAAGCAGGCCTGCTAGCGTTATGTCTGCGGCATCATCACCGCCAGCCAGAATGCTTCCCATTGACGCGGCACGAAAGATGCTTGCCGACCGGATAACCCCACTGACCGGCGATGAGACGGTATTGTTGGATGCCAGCCTTGGACGGTTAGCAGCGACAGATATAATCAGCACCATTGATTTGCCGCGCACCCAAAATGCGGCTGTTGATGGCTATGGTGTATCTGCCAAAATTCTTGCGGGTGACCCAACAAAGGCGTTTAAAATTGTCGGTGCCGCACGTGCTGGCCATCCCTATGCGGGGGTCATTGGCGATGATGAAGCTATAGAAATTTATACAGGCGCGATTATGCCGGGTGGGCCGGACTGTGTGGCAATGCACGAAGATTGCAACCGAAACGGCCAATTTGTTGTTATTCAAAAGCCGCTGAAAACTGGCAGTAATATGCGCCCACCCGGAGAAAATCTCGCAAAAGGCGAGGCGGTGATTACCAAAGGGCAACGCATCACCGCGGCCCTGATCGGCCAATTGGCGGCGGCATGCCATGATCGTATCGCTGTTCAAAAAACTGTGAAAGTTGGGCTGTTATCGACCGGTGATGAAATTGTTGAGGCTGGCAGCAAATTGGAAATTGGACAGGTTTATGATTCAAACCGGCCAATGATGCGCGCATTGCTTGCCGACTCCATGTTCAACTTGTCTGATTGTGGGATTGTGCCGGACAAGCTGGCGGCGCTGACATCTGCGTATGAACAGGCGCTGGATTCTCATGATGTTGTGATTTCATCTGGCGGTGCGTCAGATGGTATTGAGGATCATACACAAGCAGCCATGCAGGCTGTTGGGGCAGATTGTGCCTTTTGGCGTTTGGCGATGAAGCCGGGGCGGCCAATGGCGGTCGGGCAAAAGGGAAAAAAGCTTATTTTTTGTTTGCCGGGGAACCCGGTGGCGGCTTTTGTCTGTACGAAATTATTGATCATGCCGCTGTTAACGCATTTAGCAGGTGGGGTTATGACCATGCCGCTAAAATTCAGCGTCCCGGCTGGTTTTAGCCATAAAAAAGCCGCTGGGCGGGCTGAATATTTGCGGGCTACGATCACCGACAGTATAGATGGTCAGGAAATCAAATTACATGGCCGTAAAGGCGCCGGGGTGATTTCATCGCTAACTGGGGCGGATGGGTTGGTTGAAATTCCGTTGGAAAATGCTGGCGTTGAACCGGGGATGCCGCTGGCGTTTCTGCCATTTGCTGATCGCGCTTTATAGGAGAGGCTGATGTCTGTGGTCATTACCGAAGATGATTTTGATATTGCCGCCGAGCATAACAAGTTGAAATCAGCATCTGTTGGGGCGATCGTGACATTTACCGGTACGGTGCGCGATTTGGGTGGCGGCGAGACGATTGCGGCGATGACGCTGGAACATTATCCGGGGATGACCGAATCTGAAATTGACAAAATAATAGACACCGCCAAAAAGCGCTGGCCACTAGACGGGGTGACGGTCATCCACCGGGTGGGACGATTGTTGCCAAAAGAAAATATTGTGTTTGTTGGCTGTGCATCAGCGCATCGGCAAGCCGCATTTGAAGCGGCGCATTACATTATGGATTACCTCAAAACAAAGGCACCATTCTGGAAAAAAGAAGATCGCGAATCCGGCGCATCTTGGGTGGATGCGCGGGAAACAGATTATGCCGCGCTACAACGGTGGGATGAATAGACCTACCCGATTTGCTGGCCTAATAGTGTTTCAGATAGGTTTTGGCCGCCTTTGTTTGCGGTGATGAAAAGAATGTTTTGGCAGACGCCGTTTCAACAATTTTACCATTTTCCATAAAGATAACATGTTCGGCCAGACGTTCTGCTTGTACCCGGTTATGGCTGGTCATGACGATGGTGGTGCCGGATTTACGCGCGGCGGTGATTTGCGACTCAATAAAACTGATGGATCCAAAATCCAAATGGGCCGTTGGCTCATCCAAAAACAAAAGGTCTGGCTGGCTGGCCAATGCCCCAATTAACGCGAGCTTTTGCGACTCACCGCCCGATAGTTGGCGTGCCGGTGTGGTCATCCGTGGGCCAAGCTGGGCCTTTTGAAACCAGTTCTGTACTGTGTTGTCATCAAGGCCGGGGCACAAAAATTCAAAATAGTCACGGGCAGACCGGCGTAATAATACAGGTTTTTGAAACACCATTTTTTGTTTTTGGCGAGTCGGCCCAGTGACGGTGCCGCGCTGCGGCATAATCAGCCCGTGAAGTGCTGACAAAAGCAATGTTTTGCCTGCCCCATTATGCCCCAAAACCATGGTAACGGTGCCGCTGGCAATGCTTAGCGAAATATCATCCAGCAACAGCTGGCCATCGGCAATAAAGCTGATATTGCGTGCAGCCACCATGGCGGTGTTTTGGCTGGAAAGTTCAGACATCTAATCCAGCCTTTTTGAAATGGGCGCTGATAAATTGGCTAGCCACATTCACCAATAGCGCGATGGTTAACAACACGATGCCAAGCGCCATGGCAACACCCAATTCGCCTTTTGATGTTTCTAGCGCTATCGTGGTGGTCATAACACGGCTGACATGGCGGATATTACCGCCAACGATAATCACCGCGCCAACTTCTGAAATCGCACGTCCAAAACAGGCAAGTGCGATAGTGACAAGGGCAATGCGGGCATCAAACACAAGAGTTTTGATGCGTTGCCAGCGGCCTGTGCCAAGCGACATGAAAAGCGGGTTATACTCGGTATTTAGGGTCTCAAACACTTGCCGTGACAGGGCAATAGATATGGGCAGAACCAACACAGTCTGGGCCAGCGCCATCGCATAGGGCGTGTATAAAATGCCGGTCCAGCCAAGCGGACCTGACTGCGACACCAGAATATAGATGATCAAGCCAACAACAACCGGCGGCATGCTCAGCAAGGTATTTGACAGAATAATAATCGCCTGTCTGCCGGGAAATTTCATGCTTGCCAGAATCGCACCAATTGGCAGGCCTACAAACAGTGAGCAGGCAACCGCGCTTAGGCTGATGGTCATAGACAAACGGATGATGGCCATCAACTCTGGATCAGCCGAAAACAACAGGCTGAAGGCAATTTTAAATGGTGTCAGAAATTCCATTCGTCTATCCAATAGCCATCGAGGTAGGCAATAATCAGTTCCTATGGGCAGGTTAAAAAACTAGTGCGGGATATAATCATTCTTCCATTTTAATACGACGTTAAATGAAATCGAAATACGTGGCAGGTCGGCCATGTTTGGATGCACCAAATGGTGCAGAAAAGCAGGCCACAAATACAGGTCTCCCGCGCTTGGTAAAAGCCGGTGTTCTGGATCAACCTGACCATCGTTACGAATGGCGTTCATATTGGCCTGTGGGCGCGGGTCAAAAAAACTAATGGCACCGGGGTTCAGATCGGACCGGAATATATCGGCGTCGCTTTGATCAGGGACGCTGATATAATAGGTGCCAGATAGCCATGAATGTGGATGGTTATGCAAATTATGATAATCCCCTTTCATATTAACATTCGCCCATCCTTGCAGCACCCATTCTAGGTCATAGTCAATGCCAGCCTCGCGTGCATAATCCAGTACCGCCCGATCACAACATTGCCGCAGCCAGATCAACGCCGGGTGATCGGTAACGAAAATATTGCCTGACTTGTAATCAACGGTCATATCGTCATTTTGTATATTCTGTGCCAGCACAAAATCAGCAAGCACCGGGTTTGCTGATTCATGCCCGGGCAAACGCAACGACATAAATTGCGTAGGCCATAACTGGGTAAATTGTGGGGCGCCATCTTTTGTGGGTCCAGTTGTCATTGTTTTCTCCAATCTGCGTAACGATGCAGGCCAAAAATTTCAGTTACAATCAAAACGCTGTTTTGCAACACGCCAACTGTTATCAACTGGTCATACCCCAGCATACCGCCAGCTCCAAAGAAGGTGCAAGCTATCACCGCTTACACCCCCTCATTTAAACTTATTTTTTATCGAGTGGAAGAGGGATATAGACGCCGATAGAGTTAAGTACAAAAAGGCAAAGTGAACTTTTTGCCAAGATAAGACTTCACGGCTTATAGCCATTACAGTAGGAAAGATTTTTATGGCTGTCGTCAGATATCATGTTAGTCTTGCGTGCGTAAGAACAGTCGTTTCAAAACCCGTCTTCAGGGTTTTTCGTTCCTAGGTAATAATGTTTGAGAGACGTATGAACAGCGAAAACCTGCATGTCCGCATGGGCCGCCGTGAAGATTTCCGCTTTGTCACTGGCCAAGGCCAATATACCGCCGATATTGTGCCGGATAATGCGTTGCATGCGGTGTTTGTACGAAGCCCCATTGCACGCGGCCATCTGCGTCATTTATCTGTTGATATGGCACGAGCGGCCCCTGATGTTGTGGCTGTGCTAACAGCGCTTGAGGCCGCCCAAGACGGTGTGGCCGATATGGTGTGGACTGGCGCGCCAGTTCGTGATGATGGCTTGGCCGGGGTTGATAGTCCGCGCCCGCTATTGAACAGTTCGGTGATCAGACATTTGGGAGAGCCCATCTGCATGGTGGTGGCGAAAACGCGCCAAGCGGCCATGGACGCGATAGAGCTGGTTGATGTGGCATATGATACCGATGACTCGCTCGCATTAACAATCAAAGACCTGAATGGGCCGCTCGTTTGGCCAGAATCACCCGACAATATTGCGGCTTTGCACCATGTTGGAGATAAACAAGCCGTTGATGCGGCGTTGGCCGCGGCGACGACGGTGGTGCGGTTTGATTTTGATGTATCAAAAGTAACGGCTTGCCCCATTGAAATGCGCAGTGCGCTTGGTTCGGTAGACCAAGATGGAAAATTATGTCTTACCACCAGCGCGCAAAGCCCGTTTGCCTTGCATGGCGAATTAGCCAAGTTATTTGACATGCCAGAAGACAAAATACGGGTCATTTCGCCTGATGTTGGCGGTTCATTCGGCATGAAAGGCGCTTTGTATCGGGAAGATGCGCTGGTTGTGTGGGCGGCAAAACGTTTGCAACAAACCGTATTTTGGACGGCAGACCGGAGTGAATCTTTTTTAAGTGACGAACATGCACGTGCGGTTTGTGGTACTGCTGTTTTGGGACTTGACGCTGATGGATTGTTCACCGGACTTTGGGTAGAGGCAAAAACCGATACAGGTGCCTATTTATCGCGGCGTACCAAGAGCATGCTCAATAATATTGGTGGTGTGGCTGGACAATATAAAACGCCTGTAATCGCCAGCGAGCTGACGTTCTTTTATACCAACACCATGCAAACCTCGCCCTATCGCGGGTTTGGACGACCAGAGGCGACTTATATCATCGAACGTCTGATTGACAAGGCGGCGCGTGAAACTGGTCATGATGCATTGGCCCTGCGGCAAAAAAATCTGGTAACACCAGACCAAATGCCATATCAGACTGGCCTAACATTTCACTATGATTGTGGTGATTTCCCGCGCATTGTCGAGGCCGCCGCCACGCAAGCTGACTATGCTGGGTTTGAACAGCGGCGCAAACAGTCAGAAGCAAAAGGGCTGTTGCGCGGTATTGGCATTTCCAATCCGATCGAGGTGGCCGGTGGGCCATTTAAACAAATCAGAAAGGATGTTGCCCGGATTACGGCTTCGACTGACGGCAAAATCACCATTGCTCCCGGTCTGATGTCGGTGGGACAGGGGCATGAAACCACCGTGACACGCCTGGCATCAGATTTGTTAGGCGTGCCATCAGATATGATTGCCTATGCACAAGGCGACACCGATTTATTGCCAACCGGTCGCGGCAATGGGGGATCGGCGGCAACTGTTGTCGGGGTTTCCGCGGTCAAGATTGCGCTTGATGAATTTATCGACGATGGCGGCGGTATTGCCGCCGCCGCTTTAGGATGCGCTGCTGGCGATCTGGCTTATGCTGACGGGGCATTTTTGGCGCCAGATGGACAGATTATGACATGGGCTGACATCGCCCACCACAGCAACAAAGCAAAAGGTCACAGCGTTTTGGCTGAATTTATCCCTCCTGATGTGACCTATCCAAATGGTTGTCATATTTGCGAGGTGGAAATTGATCCAAAAACAGGCAAAGTCGCATTTTGTGATTATGTGGTTGTCGAAGATGTTGGTGTCGTACTTAGCCCCGATCTTGTTGAGGGACAAATGCATGGCGGTGTTGCCCAAGGTATCGGTCAAGCACTTGGTGAGACCTTGCTTTTTGATACGCAGGGTCAATTGCTAACCGGATCATTTTTAGATTATCAAATGCCTGTTGCGTCTGATTTCCCGCCATTCCGCATTACGACCATTGCCGTACCGACAGCGATCAATCCACTTGGTGCCAAAGGTGTTGGTGAGGCTGGTACAGTCGGGGCACTAGCGGCGACGATGAATGCGGTTGCGGATGCTTTAGCATCTGCTGGTGTGCATGATTTTGAAATGCCAGCAACGCCCTATCGTGTCTGGCATGCCTTGCAATCTTCAACAAAATTGAAGGGTAGATGATATGTCTGTCTAACCTGCATCGCGGGTGGCCCGTGCCCGGTCAATCATTGCACCTAGTTCGCGTGATAGCCCGGCTTTTTCAGCTGGGTGCAAATATTTGCCAATTTCAGCCTGTTCGCCATGGCTTGATAAAATGATTTTTTGCCGATCACGGGAACTTATCACCGGCGACTCTGACGGCGAAAGTGAAACTCGAAGCCAGCCAATTGGAAATGATTTGTGAGCACGTTTTCCAGCGGGCGTTTGGCTCTCAAATAGTAATTCTTCGGTTGTTGTTTGAATGGTTTCACGGTGGCGTGCAGCTCGATAATTGAGTTTAAAAGCCCCCCAAACAACTAGCAGTTCAATTCCTAAAAATCCAATTACTGGCCACGCTCCAGCTAGAAAAAAGCCGAATCCGATGAGAAACAGAAACCCAGCCAAAACTCCCATGAGGATGGCAAAGCCTTTTGGCGAGAGTGACCGATGCGGCCAAATCGTCATTTGTTCTAACCATCTTGGTTTTCGGTGGGGAGATGTGTCGCTAGACGAGGGTGTTGATCTGTTTTTTACCATCATCTATAGATGCTCATGTTTGTGGTAAAGGTCAAGCATATGAGCTGTCTTACCTTCTGGTGTTAATTTCATAGGATTTTCATCAATGACGACATTGCGACCTATCTCTAATGTCAAGTTCATATATAAAGTCTGTGACAATGGTCTATGGGATGTCGCAAAGCGTGCTGGTAAATTTATTGGCGCCGAAATTGATTTGCAGGATGGGTATATCCATTTTTCGACAGCTAGCCAGTTGCGTGATACGCTGGCTCGCCATTTTGCGGGGCGCAATGATTTAGTTTTGTTGAAAATTGATATAAGCCAGCTTGGTATAATTTGGGAACCCGCCCGCCATGGTGATTTATTCCCGCATCTATATGGGCATTTGCCGCTTGACAGTGTAGTTGCAGAATATCAGCTCGGCGTGTCGGCTGATGGCGATCATATCGTGCCAGAGGCTTCTTTGTAAAAGTCCTGAAGCGATGCTAGTCGATGTTCACGTTCAGATATTTCGAGGGGGTCCATAGCATCATGCCCCCAAATTGGTGCTGGCCACGCCGGGTCAGACTGATGCCGTGCCACAACATGAAGATGCAGTTGGCTAACCACATTGCCAAGTACCGCGATATTGATTTTATCTGACTTTGTATGCGCTTTTAGCCATCTGCTGATTTGGCTGGAAAGAGACCATAAATCAGCTGCAACATTGGCGGGTAAATCATGAATTTCCGAAACAAATGTGTTGTTCTGGTCATGGGTAATGGCTGGTACCAGAATCACCCAAAAATAGCGGCTTTCATCAGCTAGCCTGATTTGGATGTGCTTGTGAGTGACGGCTAGATGACTCTCAACTTCTAACCGCTTGTCAAGTGCAAATGCCATAGTTTAGCCGCGAACAATATCGGCAATGGCACTGCCGCAACTTTTGGTTGTGGCGCTACCACCAAGATCACTGGTTCGCAATGATGAGTCTGCTAGCACGGTTTCAATTGCGTCAGTGATGCACCGCGCCGCGTCAGTAAAGCCAAGATGGTCAAGCATCATGGCACCTGCCCAAATTTGACCAATTGGGTTGGCAATACCTTTTCCGGCAATATCTGGCGCGGACCCGTGAACCGGTTCGAAAAGTGACGGAAATTTGCGTTCTGGATTGATGTTACCTGATGGTGCAATGCCGATTGTGCCGGTGCAGGCTGGCCCCAGATCAGACAGGATGTCGCCAAACAGATTCGACGCCACAACAACGTCGAACCAATCTGGATGTTGTACAAAATGCGCTACCAAGATGTCTATATGGAACATATCAGTTGTGATGTCTTTATAGCTCTCGGCCATTGCCGCAACACGTTCATCCCAATAGGGCATAGTGATTGAAATGCCATTTGATTTTGTCGCAGATGTTAGCTTTTTACGTGGGCGACTTCTGGCCAATTCATATGCAAATTTCAACACGCGGTCGACACCAACCCTGGTCATGACCGATTGCTGGGTAACAAATTCACGATCGGTATCGGGGAACATCCGGCCACCAACAGAAGAATATTCCCCTTCGGTGTTTTCGCGTACAATCATCATATCAATATCGCCTGGTTTGCGGCCAGCCAATGGCGAAGTGACGCCGGGCATCAATTTGACCGGGCGTAAATTTACATATTGATCAAATTCGCGCCGGAACAGTATGAGCGATCCCCACAGTGACACATGATCAGGAATTTTTTCAGGCCAGCCTACCGCACCAAAATAAATCGCGTCATGATTGCCAACTTGCTGTTTCCAATCATCTGGCATCATCTGCCCATGTTTGGCGAAGTAATCATAACTTGAAAAATCAAAATGATCGAAATGCAAATTGATATCAAACCGTGCCATGGCAGCTTGCAGCACGCGCAAGCCTTCAGGGATCACCTCTTTGCCAATACCGTCGCCGGGGATAACTGCAATATTAAATCTGTTTTTTGCCATGGGCGTTCTGTCCATTCCGGTTTGTTTATAGGGTGAGGGCGTTAATAAGGCATTGGATAACGCCGATAGATATTTTGAATATCGCGCATCACAGCATCTGATAATGTGATGCTGGTTGACTCAAGCGCCGTTTGCAATTGCGCTTTGGTTGTTGCGCCGATGATTTGCGAGGTCATGAACGGGCGTGTCGCGGCCCACGCCAGTGCCATCTGACATGGGTCGAGTTCATGTTGTTTGGCTATGCCTAGATAGCCGTCAAGTGCAGGCCATAAATGCGTATTAATCCGCCCGCCTAAATCGGCATTAATGCTACGGCGCGATCCGGCGGGTATCGCCCCATCAGTATATTTGCCAGACAATAACCCAGTGGCAAGCGGAGAAAAGGACAAAAGCCCAATCGTTTCATGATGCGATAATTCGGCCATGTCCAGATCAAATAGGCGGCACAACAGGCTGTATTCATTTTGTATCGATACCATGCGTGGTAAATTATTTGCCGCCGCTGTGGTAAGCCAGCGCATTGTGCCCCACGCTGTTTCATTTGACAGGCCGACATGCCGGATTTTTCCAGAAATACGCAATGATTCAAGATGCTGTAGCACTTCCATCATATGGTCTAATGTGGCATTTGTGTCTTGTTGTGTTGGGTCATATGTCCAGTTCTGTCGAAACATATAAGATCCGCGGTTCGGCCAATGGAGCTGATAGAGATCAATATAATCAGTGCGCAAAGACCGCAGAGAATTTTCAATGGCGGTGGTGATGCTGGCAGGTGAAATTGGCGCACCATCTCTTACATGTTTATAGCCTTTGCCCGATACTTTTGTGGCAATGATGACATCACTACGCCGGCCAGATTGGGCAATCCAATCACCGATAATGCGCTCGGTATCGCCTTGCGTGTCTTTTCCAAGCGGTGTGGTCGGATACATTTCGGCCGTATCAATAAAATTGACCCCGTAATCCAACGCCATATCGATTTGTTCATAGGCGTCTTGCGGCGTGTTTTGCGTACCCCATGTCATAGACCCAAGGCATAGTTCACTGACCTTGATATCGGAATGGCCAAGGTTGTTGTATCGCATCAAATTCTCGTAACAGATTTAAAAAACACTATGACGGCGCACGCCAACCAGTAACACATGGCTGGTGATCTTGTTGAATAGTGTTCTGTGCGAGCGAGTTAGTCAATAAAGAGACTGGTTTATTTGGAAAAGTTAGTATAGCTTTTGGTGCATGTGGCAAGGTAGGAATTGAATGCGAATTGCGGTTATTGGATCTGGTATTTCTGGTTTAGCATCTGCCTATCTGTTACGTGAATATGCTGAAATACATCTGTTTGAATCAGCCAGCCGGCTTGGCGGTCACAGCCATACGGTTGACGCGCGGTTTGGCGAAATATCTGTTCCGGTTGACACTGGGTTTATCGTCTATAATCCGCTGAATTATCCCAATCTTATTTCTCTTTTTGACCAGCTAGATGTTCCCAATCAGGCGTCTGATATGTCGTTTTCGGTATCGCTGAATAGCGGTGCGATGGAATATGAAGGCTCGATCAAGGGGTTGCTGGCACAGCCATCTAATTTATTAGTGCCGCGCTATTGGTCGATGCTTGGCGATCTTGTAAGGTTTTATCGCACGGCGCCGCATTATGCCTATACAGGGCCTGCACAAGAAACATTAGGCGCCTTTGTGGAGCGACAAAAATATGGTGACGCCTTTGTTTATGATCATCTGATCCCAATGGGGGCAGCGATTTGGTCAGCCGACACCGCCGGAATGATGGCATTCCCTGTGCGGTCATTCATGCGGTTTATGGAAAATCATAAATTGCTGAATTTTATCGACCGCCCGCAATGGCGAACCGTATCTGGTGGCTCACGCGAATATGTGAACCGGATTGCCGCCTGTCTTGGCCGGAATATTCATCTGTCGACAGATGTGGTGGGGGTGCGCCGTGCCAAGGGCGGTGTATTGCTGAGCATTAAGGGGCAGGGTGAGGTTTGGTTTGACAAAGTTGTGATGGCTGCCCATGCCGACCAGTCGCTGGAGCTGATCAACGATGCCCATCAGAATGAGCGAAATATTTTATCGG
>CAJWSS010000024.1:0-14494 GCA_913045915.1 uncultured Alphaproteobacteria bacterium
CCGTGCATATGTATATCAGCCAATCTGACAAGGGCGAAATGGTGCTTGGTGCTGGTGTCGATAAATATAATTCCTATGCCCAGCGCGGGTCATTCCCCGTCCCAGAACATATGCTGGCGGCGGCCGTTGAATTGTTCCCGGTATTGTCAAGATTGCGGATGCTCCGCCATTGGGGCGGAATCGTTGACACTTGCCCGGATGCCTCACCAATTATTTCCAAGACCGACATTGAGGGGCTGTATTTTGACTGTGGTTGGGGAACGGGTGGGTTCAAAGCAACGCCCGGGTCTGGCCATGTTTTTGCTGATTTGATCGCTAATGACCGGCCAAATAAAATTGCCGCGCCTTACACGTTGGACCGGTTCCGCTCAGGATTGCTAATTGACGAACATGGCGCCGCCGGTGTCGCGCATTAAATGGTTTGGCAGGAGATTTTGCTATGATGTTAATTGATTGCCCATTTTGTGGCCCGCGCGATGAAACTGAATTTTCATGTGGCGGCGAAGCGCATATTGCCCGGCCGCTTGCCGAAAACAAAATCAGCGACGCTGAATTTGCTGACTATTTGTTCATGCGGGACAACCCAAAAGGGTTATTTTTAGAACGCTGGCGCCATAGTGCCGGATGCCGGCGCTGGTTCAACATGGCGCGTGATACGGTAAGCCACGATATTGTTGAAATCTATCCGATGGGCGCCCTGCCAAAAACAGCCGCGGCAAAATCTGCCTATAGCGCGAGTTGGCGCCGCGATACTGTCGCCGAACATGCCGCCAAGCCAGCCCGGGCCAGCCAGAAAAACGCCGGCAAAGCCAAAGGAGCCAAGTGATGTTTAAAATTGGCAAATCACCCGCTCAACTGGCCCGCCTGACAAGCCACAGCCGCATCGACCAACAGCACAAAATCAGCTTTACCTTTGATGGCAAACCCTACACTGGATATGCTGGTGACACATTGGCATCAGCCCTGCTGGCAAATGGCGTGCATCTGGTTGGGCGCTCATTCAAATATCACCGGCCGCGCGGTATTTTATCAGCCGGATCAGAAGAACCAAATGCGTTGATCAGGCTTGGCAAAGGCGCCTATGCCGAACCAAATCTTCGGGCCACGCAAATTGAAATTTTTGATGGGCTATATGCTGAAAGCCAAAACCGCGTGCCATCATTGTCATTTGATATTGGTGCCATTAATTCGGTTCTGGCCCGGTTTTTCCCTGCCGGGTTTTACTACAAGACCTTTATGTGGCCAGCCGCCATGTGGATGAAATATGAACATGTCATCCGTCACGCCGCTGGACTTGGCAAAGCGGCCGATGACCACAATGACCCGGACCGCTATGAAAAGACCCATGCGCATTGCGATGTTTTGGTGGCTGGCGGCGGTGCGGCTGGCCTTGCCGCGGCTTTACAGGCTGGTCGTAGCGGTGCCCGTGTGATCATTGCCGATGAACAAAATGAATTTGGCGGCTGGTTGCTTGGTGAAGCTGATATTCACATTGATGACAAGCCAGCCCTTGATTGGATTGCACAAATCCGTGACGAACTGGCCACCATGGCGAACGTTACCATGCTACCAAGAACAACCGTTTTTGGTTATATGGATTCAAATTATCTGACCTTGAACGAGCGTGTTACCGACCACCTGCCTGAACGCCCGGCCCACATGCCGCGTCAACGGCTCTGGAAAGTTCGTGCCAAACAAACGGTGCTGGCACAAGGCGCGCATGAACGGCCATTGGTATTTGCTGGCAATGACCTGCCGGGTGTCATGCTGGCCGGGGCGGTACGTACCTACATCAATCGCTATGCGACCCTGCCGGGACAGCGCGCCATTGTTATGACGAATAATGACGATGCCTATCGTACCGCTCTGGCCCTTGATAATGCGGGGGCGCGTGTCACGATTGCTGATCTTCGGGCCAAACCAAGCGGCGCATTATTTCGTGCAGCAACAGACGCTGGTATCGAGATACTGACCGGGCATGCGGTGATCACCGCGCATGGCAACCACCGTATCGCCCGCGTTGAAATTGCCCCGATCGATAATACGGCTACCGCCATTGTTGGTGATATCATCCACCGTGATTGTGATTTGCTGGCCATGTCG
The DNA here is from genome assembly GCA_913045915.1 of uncultured Alphaproteobacteria bacterium. GTDB lineage: Bacteria > Pseudomonadota > Alphaproteobacteria > Puniceispirillales > Puniceispirillaceae > UBA3439. The sequence goes on from CAJWSS010000024.1 coordinate 2,104, forward strand.
GGCGGGCTATCACCCGCTGTTCACCTGCATTCACAGGCGCGTGGTAAATTACAATGGGATGATAAAAAGCTCTGTTTCAAGCCATCAACCACGCATGAGGCAAGCGTTAACGCCGGGGCGGGCAACGGCACTTTTGATCTGGCCGGCGCCATCAAAGAAGGCATCCGTGGCGGCGCGCGTGCGGCAAGTGCGGCTGGCTTTAAGAACACCATGGCAGACAGCCCCAGCGTCACCATGCCGAAACAAAGCTGGACACCACTTGCGGCATGGAAAATCCCGAATGGTCATGCCGAAGGGGCTGGTCCAAAAGCCTTTGTCGATTTCCAAAATGATGTCACCGCAAATGATGTCGGGCTGGCGGCGCGTGAAGGCTATCAATCGGTCGAGCATCTGAAACGCTATACCACAACAGGCATGGGAACCGATCAGGGCAAAACATCAAATATTAACGCCTTGGCTATTCTTGCTGATGCGCTTGGCAATGAAATCCCCGAGGTTGGCACAACGACTTTCCGCATGCCTTATACACCGTCAAATTTAGGGGCTATTGCCGGGCGCGATATCGGTCATTTATTTGATCCGGTCAGGCTCACCCGTATGGATGACTGGCATCGCAGTAACGGGGCTAAATTTGAACATGTCGGGCAGTGGATGCGTGCTTGGTATTACCCGCAAGACGGGGAAACCATGGCAGAGGCTGTCAACCGCGAGGTCTTGGCCGCGCGCACAACTGCTGGCCTACTTGACGCTTCAACCCTTGGCAAAATTGACATCCGCGGCCCTGATGCTGCTGAATTCCTTAACCGTGTATACACAAATGGCTGGAGCAAGCTTGCCGTTGGCCGTTGCCGTTATGGGCTGATGCTGAAAGATGATGGCATGGTGATGGATGATGGGGTGACCACCAGATTGGGCAAAAACCATTTCCATATGACCACCACAACAGGCGGTGCCGCCGGCGTGCTGGACTGGCTGGAAGAATGGCTACAAACCGAATGGCCTGATCTGCAGGTCTATCTGACATCGGTCACTGAACAATGGGCGGTTGCCACTTTGTCCGGGCCGAATGCCAATAAAATTTTGCAGGATGCCGGTATTGATATCGACCTGTCACCAAGCAGTTTTCCATTTATGTCGATGCAAAACTGCCATATTGGCGGCTTGCCGGCGCGGGTCTTCCGCATTTCTTTTACCGGCGAGCTTTCCTATGAAATCAATGTCGCCGCACGCCATGGTCTGGCATTGTGGACACATTTGATGAAATCTGGGGCAGCGCATGGCATCACCCCCTATGGCACCGAAGCCATGCATGTTCTGCGTGCCGAAAAGGGCTTTATCATTGTCGGGCAGGAAACCGATGGGTCGGTCACGCCCCATGATCTGGGTATGGATTGGATCATTGCCAAAGCCAAGCCAGATTTTATTGGCAAACGGGCCTTGGCACGCACCACCATGGCCTATGATGACCGCAAACAGCTTGTCGGGTTGAAAACCAAAGACCCGCAACAGGTCATCCCAGAAGGCGCACATGCTGTGCTCGACCCGAACCAGCCTTTGCCGATGGATATGCTGGGTCAGGTGACATCATCTTACCATTCGCCAAATCTGGGCCATTCAATTGCCATGGCTTTGTTAAAAGGTGGACACAGCATGCACGGGCAAACGGTATTTTTTCCGTTACTTGATGGCCGCGTGATAGAGGCTGAAGTGGTTGATACCGTCTTTTTTGATCCAAAGGGAGAGCGCATCAATGGCTAGCACGTCTCAAAAATCGACCATTTTGCCAGGCCGTAGCGCATTGCATGGACAGGCCCCGACAATCACTGCCAATCCAAATGGCGGCAAGCCCGGTTTGGTGTTTTATGAAATGGCGCATCTTGGCAAATTAAATCTGCGCACTGATAAATCAGCCGGCAAAATGGTAAAAACCATCACTGGCTGTGCGTTCCCGCCTGCCGCCAACAAATTTACATCGGCGGGCGAACGGCACGCGGTTTGGCTTGGCCCGGACGAATTTCTGGTACTATGTGAAGCCGGTAAAGACGAAGACCTGACCGGCGCAATTCAAACAGCCCTTGGTAGCCGGCATTCTGCAGTTACAAATATCAGCGACGCGCTTGCCGCATTTCATTTAAAAGGCGCCGCCGTCAGGCAGGTTCTGGCCAAGGGCTGTTCGCTTGATTTGCATCCTGACAGTTTTCTATCAGGCGATGCCGCGCAAACTCTGTTGTCACATGCCGCTGTTACCATCATGGCGCTGGCAGAGGATGAATTTATCGTCATTTGCCGCACCAGCTTTGCCTCTTATCTGCATGATTGGTTATGCGATGCCGCATTGGAATATGGGGTGACATTTAAAAAATAAGCGCCAATCTGGCGCTTATTGACTGTCTTGGTTTGTTTACGTGATCGCCGCTTTAGTGGCAGGGTTTAGTAATCAGCGTCAGGCAATTCTTCCATCCGCCGGGCAATAAACGCCCGCAATGCCTCGTCAACCGCTGGGTCAATCTCTGGCGCCTCATAACGCTCGAGCATGTCAGCAAATTTCTTGCGCGCGCGGGCCGCACTTTCAACACTGCCTTCTGACGACCATTGTTCATAGGTGTTGTTATCGGCCAGTTCCGACCGCCAAAACGCATCCTCAAAATTGGCCTGCGTATGCGATGATCCCAGAAAATGCTGACCTGGGCCTGTTTCACGCAACGCGTCCATGGCTTGACCATTGTCAGTCATATCAATGCCATTTACCAATTTTGGGATCATGGTGAGCTGATCAGCATCAAGGATCAGTTTCGCATAATCAGCGACCAATCCGCCTTCCATCCATCCGGCCGCATGTAGCGCGAAATTGACCCCACCAAACACCGTTGGGGTCAAGGTTTGCGCCGACTCATACGCGGCTTGCGCATCGGCGGTTTTTGACCCCGTTAGCGACCCACCCGAGCGGAACGGCACACCCAGACGGCGCGCTAGTTTGGCGCATCCATACAGCACTTTTGCCGGTTCCGGCGTACCAAATGTTGGCGCCCCGGTTTGCATCGACATCGAACTGGCAAAACTGCCGAAAATAACCGGTGCCCCAGGGTTAACCGCCTGGGTAAAGGCAATGCCACTCATGGCTTCAGCTAGGGTTTGGGCCAATGTGCCGGCAACCGATACCGGCGACATCGCCCCCGCCAGAATAAAGGGCGAAATGATCACAGCCTGATTATTGCGGGCATATACCTTGAGCGCCCCTAACATGGTATCATCCCATGTCATTGGCGAATTGGCATTGATCAAGCTACTGATCACCGTATTATTTGCCACAAATTCATCACCAAACAGGATTTTGGACATATCAACCGTGTCTTGTGCGCGGCTTGGCGCGGTCACAGATCCCATATAAGGCTTATCGGAATAACGCTGGTGGGCGTAAACCATTTCAAGGTGACGCTTGGTCACCGGCAAGTCTACCGGTTCGCAAATTGTGCCGCCTGAATGATGCAAACCGGGATGCATGTAGACAATTTTCACAAAATTGCGAAAATCTTCCATGGTTGCATAACGGCGCTCATTATTGAGGTCGCGGACAAAAGGCGGTCCATATACCGGTGCAAAGACCGTATTTTTACCACCAATTTCAACTGTTCTGGCCGGGTTACGCGCATGTTGGGTATAGCTGGCCGGCGCAGTGCTACATAACTGCCGGGCAAGACCACGCGGAAAATGCACCCGTTCACCCTGCACGTCACATCCAACATCGCGCAAAATGGTCAGGGCTTCAGGATCATCACGAAAATCAATGCCAATTTCTTCTAGAATGATTTCGGCATTATTTTCAATTATTTCAGCACTTTCATCACTCAGAATATCAAATGGTTCAAGTTGCCGAACAATATATGGCATGGCCGCCGTAGCGCTATTTGAACGCAATTGCCGACGTGCATCGCGGCCACCACCACGGCGGCTACGACGATCTGGTGCGGTTTCACTCATGATAAATTCCTATCTAAAGGCCATAGATTACGCGCGCAAACGCTGGTTATCAGGGTCATAGGGCGACTCTTGCAACACCGTTACCCGCAAGCGCTGGTCCAAAATATCAATCATCAATTCGGTGCCAACAGCCGCCAGATCAGGCCTTACCATCGCCAGTGCCAGCGATTTTCCTAGCCGAAATCCATAGCCGCCGCTGGTTGCGCGCCCAATCACCTCACCATCAGGCAACATGATCGGATTACCCCCAATCGCATCAGCATCGGTCGTGTCATGCACTTCCAGCGTCACCATGGTGTTGGCAAATCCAGTTTCTTGCCATTGGCTGAGGTTCTGCCGGCCTTTAAACTCGCCCTTATTCAAATGCACAAAACGCTGAAGTCCACTTTCAAGGGCTGCATATTCAATCGACAATTCTGTACCAACAAGCCGGTATGATTTTTCCAGCCGCATGGCATCCATCGCACGAATACCAAATGGCTTGATACCAAACGTGGCCCCAGCCGCCATAATCGCATCAAAAATATGGTTCTGATATTCAATTGGATGGTGCAATTCCCAGCCCAATTCACCGACAAAATTCATCCGAAAGGCCATAGCTGGAGCAAGGCCAACCTCAATCAGTTTGCTCGACAGCCACGGAAATGCGGCGTTACCCAAGTCAGTACGGGTTAATTTTTGCAAAATATCCCGCGATTTTGGTCCCGCCAAAACCAGCACGCCAACAGCATTTGTCAGATTATCAAAACGCACCGAGCCATCATCTGGCATATGCTTTTTAATCCAGTCATGATCCAGCCTTTGTCCGGCACCTGCCGAGACCAGATAGAAACTGTCGTCACTTTCACGCTGGATGGTAAATTCCGAATGCACCCCGCCGCGTTCGGTAAGCGCATGACACAGCGCCACCCGGCCAACTTTTTGTGGCAGTTTATTTGCTACCAGATAATCAAGGAAGGCTTCTGCCCCAGGCCCAGAAATCCGCGCCTTGGCAAAGGCTGACATATCAAGCAGACCGGCATTTTCAGTGACATTGCGTACTTCGTTTCCTACATGCTCAAACCAGTTTGAACGGCGGAATGACCAGTGATCTTCCTGTGGCACACCTTCAGGCGCAAACCAGTTGGCACGTTCCCAGCCAAATTTCTGACCGAACACCGCGCCCAGATTTTTTAACCTGTCATAGCATGGTGCGGTACGCAGTGGCCGTGCCGCCGGACGTTCCTCATCCGGGTAATGTGTGGTGAACACATTGGCATAGGCTTCTTCATTTTTTACTTTCAGGTAGGATTCAGATGTGTAACTGCCATAGCGGCGCGGATCGACGCCAAGCATATCAATGGTCGGTTCACCCTCGACAATCCATTCAGCCAACTGCCAGCCAGCACCGCCTGCCGCGGTGATGCCAAAACTATGGCCTTCATTCAGCCAGAAATTGGGTAAATCCCATGCCGGACCCACAATTGGATTACCGTCTGGTGTATAGGCAATCGCCCCGTTATAGACTTTTTTAACACCCACTTCACCAAAGGCCGGGACACGTTCCATGGCAGACAGAATATGCGGTTCAAGACGTTCTAAATCTTCTTGAAACAATTCATATTCTGACTCGTCGCTCGGCCCATCAATATAACAAGCTGGTGCGCCTTTTTCATAAGGCCCCAAAATCAAACCGCCAGCTTCCTCACGCATATACCATTGACCATCCGAGTCGCGTAGCACACCCATTTCCGGTGCGCCCTCTGCCTGCCGTGCTTTGATGTCTGGATGCGCTTCGGTCACGATATATTGGTGTTCCACCGGAATAACCGGAATATTCAATCCAACCATCTTACCGGTTTTGCGCGCAAAATTGCCAGACGCGCTGACAATATGCTCACAGGTGATTTCACCTTGATCAGTCGTCACCTTCCATGCACCAGCGGCGGTGCGCTCAATCGCTGTCACGGCGGTATTGCGGTATATTTCAGCCCCACGATCACGTGCCCCGCGCGCCAATGCTTGAGTCAGGTCAGCTGGCTGGATATAGCCATCATCTGGATGCCGAATCCCACCAATCAGCCCATCAGTGTTACACATTGGCCAATAATGTTTGATTTCATCAGGTGTCAAGATCTGCACATTGACACCAATCGTGCTGGCAACCCCAGCATATTGCCGATATTCATCCATACGGTCTCTAGTCGAGGCAAGCCGGATGTTCGATACATTCCGAAAACCGACATCCATGCCGGTTTCTTCTTGTAACTCCTGATAAAATTTCACCGAATATTTGTGAATCTGCCCAACCGAATAAGACATGTTAAAAAGCGGTAGCAGACCAGCTGCGTGCCAAGTTGACCCGGATGTCAGCTCTTTGCGTTCGAAAAGAACAACATCGTCCCAGCCTTTTTTCGCCAAATGGTAGAGAGTGCTGACACCAACAACACCACCACCAATTACAACTACGCGCGCATGCGATTTCATTGAACCACCCTCATGTGACAAATTATGGCAAAGGGCCATATCCCCCGATAGCGTTGGCATTTTACGCAATCTTCGACACAAAAGCGTCTAACAAGCGACCGTATTTTGACAGATTTGGGCGGTCCGACCGGCCAAATACAGTCAAACAGGACAGGTTTTTCGGCTTGGCTCGGGTTGTGAGCCTAGGGGTTTAGCCGCACAATATCCCACCCGTCTGTCCCACGGGTGAACCGAAACCGGTCATGCAATCTGTGGTCGCCATCTGCCCAAAACTCAATCTCTTCAGGCACCAAACAAAACCCACCCCAATGGGGCGGTCGTTGCACCGCGCCCGGAAATTTTTGGTCAAATTCATCAACTCTGGCCATTAACGCATCGCGGCTGGCAAGTGGGCGTGATTGGTCAGATGCCCAAGCACCGACCTGACTGCCACGGCCACGCGAATTAAAATAAGCATCAGATTGCGCGTCGGTGGCCTTGCTCACCTGTCCGGTCACCCGAATTTGCTTGCGCAAGCTTTTCCAATGCATACAAAAAGCCGCTTTGCCGGTGGCCAGCAATTCCCCAGACTTGCGGCTTTCATAGTTGGTAAAAAATAAAAACCCATCTTCCGACCATTGCCTTAATAGCACCATACGCACCGAAGGCATGCCCGCCTCATTCACCGAAGCCAGCGCGATGGCATCAGGGTCGTTGATTTCCGCCGCCACAGCCTCGTCAAACCAGCTTTGAAACAAAGTAAACGGGTTGGTACCAGCCACAATTTCCATTTGATCTCATCCTTTACCGGAAACAATGTCGATCTTTGCACATTTTAAAATACTGGATCACGCCACACATCATCGTGTCATAAATGATATGGTGCGTATACACCGCATCTGCAACGTGATGCTGGTTAATTTTTTAAACGGACCAGCCGTTCACCCCAGCCCATCAACGATTGATAGAGCATCGCATCAAATAAGCTGTAGCTATTGGATTTTTCGACTATCAGGTGTATGTTTAGCCAGTCGAAAAACGCATGGCATGGCGGCTGTGCTTAGGATTGCTTTAAATAAAATTCAGTGGCAAGGACATCAGATCAATGACGCAAACCGGAACTTCACAAGGCGTTATGCACGGCAAAAAAGGCTTGATTATGGGGGTCGCTAATGACCGCTCTATTGCGTGGGGCATCGCCGCCAAACTTGCCGAACAGGGCGCGGAATTGGCCTTCACATTTCAAGGTGAAGCGCTACAAAAACGTGTCACCCCGCTTGCCAGCTCGGTTGGTAGCGATCTTGTCATGCCCTGCGATGTAACTGATGAAGCTAGCATGGATCAGGTATTTTCGACATTGGCCGACCAATGGGGCACGCTCGATTTTGTGCTTCATGCCATTGCTTATTCAGATAAAGAAGAACTAAAAGGCGGCTATGTGGATACCAGCCGGCAAAATTTTCAGCGCACCATGGATATTTCTGTCTATTCATTTACCGCCATTGCCAAACGCGCCGCTGCAATGATGAATGATGGCGGTAGCATGTTGACGCTGACATATTATGGCGCGGAACGTGTCATGCCGCATTATAATGTGATGGGTGTGGCCAAGGCCGCGCTCGAAGCCTCAATCCGCTATTTAGCGGTTGACCTTGGCGGGCGAAATATTCGGGTCAATGGTCTGTCGGCCGGCCCAATGAAAACACTGGCAGCGTCCGGCATTGGTGATTTTCGCTATATCTTAAAATGGAACCAATATAATTCACCGCTAAAACGCAATGTGACGCTCGATGATGTTGGCGGGGCGGGCATGTATCTATTGTCAGATTTGGCCTCTGGCGTCACCGGTGAAACCCACCATGTTGATTGCGGCTATCATGTTGTTGGCATGAAAGCCGTCGACGCCCCCGATATTTCTGTTGTCAAAGATGACTGACAATAGTTTTGGCAAGCTTTTTAGCTTCACCAGCTTTGGAGAAAGCCATGGCACCGCCATTGGCTGTGTTGTCGATGGTGTGCCGCCAAACCTGCCGCTTAGCGAAAGCTTGATCCAGCCCTATCTTGACCGCCGCCGCCCGGGTACAAGCAAATTTGTGACCCAGCGGCAAGAAGATGATGAAGTTGAAATTTTATCGGGCGTGTTTGAGGGCAAAACCACGGGCACCCCCATCGGCCTGTTGATCCGTAACAAAGACCAACGATCGAAAGATTACGGCGAAATTGCCAGACAATTCAGGCCCGGCCACGCCGATTATACCTATCAAGCAAAATATGGCATCCGCGACCATCGTGGGGGCGGCCGGTCATCGGCACGTGAAACGGCGGTCCGCGTGGCCGCCGGTGCGATTGCTGATCTTGTACTGAAACAAGCGTTGGGGGCAGAATACCTTGTGCGCGGTATGGTAACGCAAATCGGCCCGCATGCCATCAATCGTGACAATATCGATTGGAATGAATGCGCAAAAAACCCGTTTTTTTGCGCGGATGCGGATGCCGCGGATAAATGGGCAGACTATCTTGATGGCGTGCGCAAATCAGGATCCTCAGCCGGGGCTATTTTGGAAATTGTCGCCGACGGCATCCCGGCCGGCCTTGGCCAGCCTATTTACGGCAAGCTGGATAGTGAGCTTGCCAGCGCCATGATGAGCATTAACGCAGCCAAGGGTGTTGAAATTGGCGGCGGCTTTGCGCTGTCAGCCATAGAGGGACACCTTGCCAGTGACCAGATGCGGGCCGGAAACAGCCCTGACCAGCCGCAATTTATCGGCAATCAATCAGGCGGCATTCTTGGCGGCATCTCATCTGGACAGCAAATTGTTGTGCGCGTGGCAATCAAACCAACATCATCCATACTGACACCACGCCAATCGATTGATCTTGACGGTCAGAATGTGGATGTTGTGACGAAAGGCCGTCATGACCCATGTGTAGGCATTCGCGGTGTACCGGTCGCCGAGGCGATGATGGCACTGGTCCTTGTCGATATGCTGATGCGGCATCATGCACAAACCGGCATCTTGAATTTGCCGCGCCGCTGACTAGTCGGGCTTTTGCGCCAGCAGTAAAAATTCAATATTACCATCAGGCCCGGTAATGGGCGATGGCATTGTTTGATGCACATGCCAGCGCATGTCTGTTTCTAGCCAGTGCGTCACGCCAGTCACCACTTGCTGATGCAATTCTGGGTCACGGACAATACCCCCTTTGCCCACAAGGCCTTTGCCAACTTCAAATTGCGGCTTGACCAGCGCCACCAATATAGCCCCCTCCCTTGCCAGACCAAGCGCCGCTGGCAACAGCTTTCGCAATGAAATGAAAGAGGCATCACAAACGATAACATCCGGCATATAAGGCAACATTGATGCGGTTAGATATCGTGCGTTGGTGTTGTCTAAAACCGTCACCCGGGAATCTGCCGCCAGCCGTTCATGTAATTGACCGTGCCCAACATCAATAGCAACAACATGAGCGGCGCCATGGGCTAGCAAAACCTCGGTAAAACCGCCTGTGCTGGCACCAATATCAAGCGCTTTGCATCCGGTAAAATCAAGCTCCTGAAAGCCCGCGATTGCCCCAGCTAGCTTGAGTCCCGCCCGGCTCACCCACGGGTTGCCGCCCGGCTTGATTTCAATCACCGATGAGTTGGCACATAGTTTGGCTGGCTTTTGCACCTGCTTGCCGTCAACCGTAACCGCCCCGCCGATGATCAGATCCCGCGCCCGGTCTCGTGATGCCGCCAAACCGCGCCCAACAAGCATAATATCCAAGCGCTGGCGGGTGCCGTCAGATGGCATGTCAGGCTTGGCTTTAGACATGCAAATGGCCGTTATTGCGATGTGGATGTGACCGGTTTTACTGACCGCGCCGCCCCGGTCAATGACGGTGCAGTGCCCAATGACCGCAAGCTGGCCAAAATCCCAGCCGCATCAAGCCCAGCACTGGCCAATTGGCCGTCCTGACTATCGTGATCAATAAAGATGTCCGGCAAGGTCAGACTGCGCACCCGGCAGCCATGATCCAAATGTCCGTGATTGGCGAGATAATTGATCACATGTGCGGCAAACCCGCCCGGGCTACCTTCTTCAACAATCAGAATATGTTTATGGCTAGCGGCCAATTCAGCCAGAAGATCACCATCAAGCGGCTTGGCAAATCGGGCATCTGCCACCGTTATATTAATCCCATCAGCCGCCATTTTTTCCGCCGCATCAAGACAAGCGGCAAGACGTGTGCCAATCGACAGAACGGCAATTTCATCCCCTGTCTGGATCACCCGGCCCTTGCCAATTGGCAGAATTTCGCCCTGATCCGGCAACGTCACACCGACACCATTACCGCGCGGGTAACGTACCGCAATCGGCCCGCTATCATAGGCCGCGGCGGTTGCCACCATATGCATCAATTCAGCTTCATCAGCCGGACACATCACCACCATATTTGGCAAACATGATAAAAACGCAATATCGTAAACCCCGGCATGTGTGGCACCATCCGCCCCCACAACACCGGCCCGGTCAATGGCAAAACGCACTGGCAGATTTTGCACGGCAACATCATGCACAAGCTGGTCATAACCGCGTTGCAGGAATGTTGAATAGAGAGCACAGAATGGTTTTAGCCCCTCGCATGCCAACCCGGCGGCAAATGTCACGGCATGTTGCTCGGCAATTCCCACATCAAACACCCGGGTAGGGAATTGCGCCTTTACCTTATCAAGACCGGTACCAGATGGCATCGCCGCGGTAATAGCGACAATTTTATCATCGCTGGCCGCCGCGGTTATGAGACTGTCGGCGAATACCGCCGTATAGCTTGGCACGTTACCCGTTGATTTTTGCTGTGTGCCAGTGACCACATCAAATTTTGGTACCGCATGATATTTTTCAGCTGACGGGCCAGCAAACGGATGACCATGGCCTTTTTCAGTGACAACATGCACCAATATTGGCCCATTTTGCGGAGTGTCACGTAAATTTTTCAACACTGGCAAAAGATGCGACATGTCATGTCCATCAATCGGGCCGATATGGGTAAACCCAAGTTGACTAAATACAGAATTGACCCCTATCAGATCCCGTGCGGCATCTTTGGCACGCCGCGCGGTACGCTCTATTTCTGCGGGAAACCGGCTGGCCACTTCGCGCACCAAATCGCGGATAGAATGATAGGGTTCAGACGTGATCAGCCGCGATAAATAGCTACTCATCGCGCCGACTGGTTGTGAAATCGACATGTCATTATCGTTTAATATGACAATCAGACGGCTATCCGACGCACCAGCATTATTCATCGCCTCATACGCCATGCCTGCGCTCATTGACCCATCACCAATCACCGCGATAACATTGCGTTTCGTGCCGTTCATCGCACTGCCAACAGCCATGCCCAAACCCGCTGAAATAGAGGTGGATGAATGCCCAGCACCAAATGGATCAAATTCTGACTCAGCACGTTTGGTAAAGCCTGATAACCCGCCTTTTTGCCGCAAACTGGTAATGCGGTCGCGGCGGCCAGTTAGAATTTTATGTGGATAGGCCTGATGGCCCACATCCCAGATCAGCCGGTCATGCGGCGTTGCAAATACGTAATGCAAAGCCACAGTCAATTCGACAACACCAAGCCCGGCGCCAAGGTGGCCGCCTGTTTTTGATACTGCAGAAATCGTTTCGGCACGCAATTCATCAGCCAAACGCTGCAAGTCAGCTTCTGGCAGACGGCGCAAATCATCTATGGCCGTGATCCGATCAAGTAACGGTGTCCGCATAAAACCATCGTCCTGTGTTTATCAAGGCCACAAAGACCAGATCCGGCATCGCCGGTCTGCATCCCCCGTTCTTTTGACCACTCATCAGCTATTTTGAACTGACATTATGTTTAGTTTATCACGAATTGCGTGTAATGGCGAATGTCGCGAGATTTTGCATATATTCGGCCAGATTTTGCCATGGCGCAAGTTCTGCATTTGCAT
>CAJWSS010000025.1:0-14382 GCA_913045915.1 uncultured Alphaproteobacteria bacterium
TAAAGCGCTAGTTTTTAAATGAATAACAACTATCTGATTTAAAAAGGGATATCGTCGTCAAGATCAGAGGCGTCACGCATTGGTGGCGGGGTGCTGGCGCCAGATGAACGGGCAGTATCTGATGGTGCAGACCCATAGCTGTTTTGATCGCCGCCAAAGCCACTATCACCCATTGGGCTATCGCCGCGCCCACCAAGCAGGGTCAACTCGCCGCGATAGCGTTGCAACACCACTTCGGTGGTGTATTTTTCAGCACCTTGTTGATCTGTCCATTTGCGCGTTTGCAACTGGCCTTCGATATAGCAGGTAGAGCCTTTGCGCAGATATTGTTCGGCAATACGGCCTAGATTTTCATTGAAAATAACCACCCTGTGCCATTCTGTTCGTTCACGTTGTTCGCCGGTGTTGCGGTCTTTCCAACGTTCAGATGTGGCAAGTGACAAATTCACTATTTTACTGCCATCTTGGGTTGCGCGAACTTCGGGATCACGCCCGAGATTTCCAACGAGAATCACTTTGTTGATGCTGCCAGCCATGACGACATAGTTCCTTTTTGGATGATTGATTGCTTTGGGCTGGTAGAATACGCACCCTGCCCCTAGTCTGACAAGATAATTCCCCGGTATTTTGAGGAAAATGCAAATATGTTTTTTACCAAAAAATCACGCGTAAAAATGCTGGCGAATTACTGAATGCTAGGTCTATAGTCGCGGCCATGAAACATAAGCAACAAAACCCCATTGACGGCGCCTTGGTCCAGCAGTCCCAACAGCAAAGCATGCCGGCAGGCGAACCGCGCCTGATATCGGTGCGTGGTGCGCGCGAGCATAATTTGACCAATGTTGATATTGATTTGCCGCGAGACCGGCTTGTTGTGCTCACCGGGCTGTCGGGTTCAGGCAAATCATCGCTTGCCTTTGATACGATTTATGCCGAGGGGCAACGCCGCTATGTTGAATCGCTATCGGCTTATGCGCGGCAATTTCTGGAAATGATGCAAAAGCCAGATGTTGACCTGATTGAAGGGTTGTCCCCGGCTATTTCAATCGAGCAAAAAACAACCTCGCGCAATCCTCGTTCAACAGTTGGTACCGTCACTGAGATTTATGACTATATGCGGCTGTTGTGGGCCCGCATTGGCATCCCCTATTCACCCGCTACGGGTCTGCCGATCCGTAGCCAGACGGTCAGCCAGATGGTTGATATTTTGATGGCGTTGGAAGACGGCACCAGATTATATCTTCTTGCGCCCATAATTCGCGGCCGCAAAGGTGAATATCGCAAGGAAATCGCCGAATTGCATCGTAAAGGCTTTAGCCGGGTGCGTATTGATGGTGAGCTGTATGATGTTGAAGATACCCCGCCTCTTGATAAACAAAAAAAGCATGATATTGAGGTTGTGGTTGATCGTCTGGTGATCACCGGCGATGCCGATGAACTGGCGGTTAGGCTTGCTGACTCATTGGAAACAGCCCTTGGTCTAACAGATGGTCTTGCCTTTGCTGATTATGCGGACCGTGATGAACGTATTGTTTTTTCTGCGCGGTTTGCCTGCCCCGAGTCTGGCTTTACCATTGATGAAATAGAGCCGCGCTTATTTTCTTTTAACAACCCATTCGGCGCCTGCACCGCTTGTGACGGATTGGGTGTGAGTAGCCATTTCGAACGGCAGTTGGTCGTCCCTGATGGACAAATCAGTCTGCGCAATGGCGCGCTGGCGCCCGCGCCTTGGTCATCGAATAATTCTCGATATTTTATCCAAGCTCTTGAATCGCTTGCTAAACAATTCAATTTCTCACTTGATGTGCCGTTTAACGATCTTGACGAAGATGTGCAGTCGATCATCTTATACGGGTCTGGCACCGTACCTGTCGTTATGGAATTTGACGATGGCATGCGGTCTTATCGCACCAAAAAGCCATTTGAAGGCGTGATTCCAAATTTAGCGCGGCGTTACCGGGAAACTGACTCATCATGGACCCGCGAAGAGCTTGAAAAATTTCGGGCCAATCAGCCTTGCGAAAGTTGCGATGGCAAACGCCTAAAAGCTGAGGCATTGGCTGTTAAAATTGATAAGTGTGACATTTCGGATGTGGCGCGGCTCTCGATTGCTGATGCGCGCCAATGGTTTGCTGATCTGGCGACAAAGCTACAGGGCCAAGAGTCTGAAATCGCCGCCCGAATTTTAAAAGAAATCAATGAACGCCTTGGATTTTTGGTCAATGTTGGATTGGGCTATTTGGCGATGTCGCGCAATTCGGGCACATTGTCAGGCGGTGAATCACAACGTATCCGTCTAGCCTCGCAGATTGGGTCTGGATTGACCGGCGTCTTATATGTGCTTGATGAGCCATCTATTGGCTTGCATCAGCGCGACAATGATCGGTTGCTGGCCACTTTGGTAAGGCTGCGCGACCTTGGAAATACCGTGTTGGTTGTTGAACATGACGAAGAAGCCATTTTGTTGGCCGATTATGTTGTCGATATGGGACCGGGTGCTGGGGTTCATGGCGGCATGGTCGTGGCGGCGGGACCCCCGGCCGAAATCATGGCAAACAGCCAATCACTGACCGGCCAATATCTATCCGGAGCATTAGAAATTGCAGTCCCTAAAACACGGCGCAAGGCGCAGAAGGGTCGCTTTATCCGTGTCGAGGATGCGCATGGCAATAATCTGCAAAATGTAACCGTACAATTTCCGCTTGGTGTGCTGACTTGTGTGACGGGTGTGTCGGGTGGCGGTAAATCAACGCTGGTATTAGAAACATTATGGAAATCTCTGGCGCGACGCCTGCATAAAGCCAGACAAATGCCCGCCCCGCACAAAGCCATTTATGGTGCTGAATTGCTGGATAAGGTGGTAGATATCGACCAATCACCTATTGGTCGGACCCCGCGGTCAAACCCAGCCACCTATACCGGTGCCTTCACCCCGATCAGAGAATGGTTTGCCGGTCTGCCCGAGGCCAAAGCGCGCGGCTACGCGCCTGGTCGGTTTTCTTTCAACGTCAAAGGCGGGCGGTGCGAATCTTGCCAAGGCGATGGATTGATCAAGATTGAAATGCATTTCCTGCCAGATGTTTATGTCACTTGCGACCATTGTAAGGGGCGCCGCTACAACCGCGAGACCTTGGAAATTACCTGGCGCGGCAAATCAATTGCTGATGTTCTTGAAATGACAGTTGAAGAAGGCCTTGACTATTTTAAGGCGGTGCCGGCGATCCGCGAAAAGCTGGAAACGATGTTGCGGGTTGGGCTGGGATATGTGCGCATTGGCCAGCAAGCCACCACTCTATCAGGCGGCGAAGCCCAGCGGGTTAAATTATCCAAGGAATTGTCACGTCGCGCCACCGGACGCACCATTTATATCCTTGATGAGCCAACCACCGGCCTGCATTTTCATGATATTGCCAAATTGCTAGAGGTGTTGCAGGAACTTGTCGACCAAGGCAATACAGTGATTGTGATTGAGCATAATATGGATGTCATTAAGACCGCCGATTGGGTTATTGATATGGGGCCTGAAGGCGGTGATGGTGGCGGATTAGTTGTGGCTGAGGGAACGCCAGAAACGGTGGCAGATGTTACCGGGTCGCATACAGGCAGTTATCTGGCACGTCTGCTTAAAAAGGCAAGGTGATGTCACAGCCCTGTCCCCCTATTCATGTCATTGGTGGCGGTCTTGCTGGATGTGAGGCGGCTTTTCAGATTGCCAGCAAAAATATTCCGGTCATTTTGCATGAAATGCGTCCACAGCGCATGACCGATGCCCACCAAACCCAAGGTTTGGCTGAACTTGTCTGTTCAAATTCATTCCGATCAGACGACTCAACAGCCAATGCGGTCGGCGTCCTGCATGAAGAAATGCGCCAGTTAGAATCATTGATCATCCGCTGTGCTGATCAGGAAAGAGTACCTGCTGGCGGGGCGTTGGCGGTCGATCGTGAGCGGTTTTCTGCGGCTGTTGAAACGGTTATTGCGGCGCATCCGCTCATTACGATTGAACGTGAAGAAGTCACCACTATTCCAGATAGCTGGGACCAAGTAATTGTCGCAACAGGACCGCTCACTTCGCCGAGACTTGCCGAGTCAATCCGGGCATGGGGCGGTGAAGATGATCTGGCTTTTTTTGATGCGATTGCGCCAATTGTTCATTTTGACAGCATCAATACCGATATCGTTTGGTTTCAATCACGCTATGATAAATCAACCGATGGTGGTGACGGCAAAGATTACATCAACTGTCCATTGAATAAACCTCAATATGACAATTTTATCGAGGCGCTCTTAACTGGTGAAAAAATGCAATTTAAGGAATGGGAAGAAAACACCCCCTATTTCGATGGTTGCATGCCGATAGAGGTGATGGCGTCACGCGGTCACGACACGTTGCGCTGGGGGCCGATGAAACCTGTTGGGTTGACCAATGCGCATGACCAGTCGCGGCCGCATGCTGTCATTCAGCTACGGCAGGATAATGCGCTGGGCACCCTATATAATATGGTCGGGTTTCAAACAAAGCTGAAATATGCCGAACAGATCCGCATTTTTAGAACAATCCCCGGTCTTGAACAGGCTGAATTTGCGCGGCTTGGGGGGTTGCACCGCAACACATTTATCAATGCGCCGCGTCTTCTTGATGCACAATTGCGTTTTAAGTCTCGTCCAAATCTGCGTTTTGCTGGGCAAATCACCGGGGTTGAGGGGTATGTCGAATCAGCGGCGATCGGCTTGCTGGCTGGCCGTATGGCCGCGCATGACCGGTTGCAATCTAGCTGGACGCCGCCGCCGGCTGATACCGCGCATGGCGCGCTTCTTACCCACATAACTGGCGGTGCCATGGCAGATAGTTTTCAGCCAATGAATGTCAATTTTGGGTTATTTCCCGAATTACCAACTGACCAACGCGGCCGGCGGCCCCGCGGTCGTGACCGCAAAGCGGCCTATGCCAAACGTGCGCTAGAGAGTCTCGGGCAATGGGCCCCCACCGCCTAGTCTTTACCTAACACCGCCGCACAGGCGCGTGGTGGTAGGCCAAGCCACCACAATAACACACGCCACCCAAGCAGAGTGAATTCCTGACCATTATCAAGAGGCTGGTTGCCAGATCGTTGATACAGGCCGAAACATGCCAAAAGATATAGCCATTGGCTTGAGTCTCCGGCGCCGGTGCGGCGCAACGCTAAAAGTCCTTTTTTATTGGTAATGTCTGGCGGTGGCGGCGCATCTAATGACAGGCAAAACAGCCCGATAGCGGCGACGGTGTCGGTTGGTTGGCCCAGCCGTTCAGCAAGTAACTGCCACAAGGTCTGCCATGCCGGTTGGCTGTTACGGTTTTCATCATGACAGGCATTTTGCCACTGACCAATCACATGAATAAGCCGATCGCGCATGTTCGGTTGGTTCTCGATCAAAATACGTAAATTCTGCACCAATGGGGCATGGGCCGGCGCTGTGTCTTGGATCGCATCAATCCACCATTGAAGGCGGATCACAGCCAATAGAGACTCACTTGGCGTGATCAAAGCGGCATCTAGGTTCAGCCCGAGCTCAAGACAGGTCGCCCCAATAAATTGCGCGTTGGCCGAGTCGAATACAAAACATAAGGCCAGCGGCCGCGCCAATGGATGCGGGTAATCACGCAGTTTTTGCATGGCATCGCGCGCCAGATCTTTACCAAGAGGCATTGCCGGCATCAGTCCACGGCGTAGAGCGCGGCGGCGGCATTCCGCCCTTCACTGATCAGCACATTCCAGGTCCGGCAGGCTGCCGCCGTTGACATTAATTCAAGCGCTATGCCCTGTTGTTTCAGATCTTCGGCCAAGTTCTGCAAAGGGAAAAGCGGTGCCCCGCCAACCCCAAGCAGAAGCAACGGCGGGACCTTTTCCGGCATCAGATCAATAATGGCAGAGGCTGTCAGTTTTTCAGGCGCGGCTGGTGACCATAATTTACTATGGCGCGGCATAACAAAGACCGCCCCGGCAAAGCGCTGGCCGCTGATGCGAAACCCACCGTCACCATAGCCATGAATAATCTGCAAATCAGTGTCAGACGGCATGGTTTTGATGGTTACAAGATCGCTATCGTCACCCATTTTATGACCGTTCGGTTTCCGGCGCCTCACCCGCGTCATCGGGATCTTGAGGCCGGATGTCAAAGCGAGACAAAAATCCAACAGCCACAAAAATTGACGAATAGGTACCGATAACAACACCCCAGATCATGGCCAAGGCAAAATCCCGCAACACAGCCCCACCAAATAATGCAATGGCGCCCAGTGCCAGTAAGGTGGTGACCGACGTCATCACGGTACGAGACAATGTTTCATTCAGGGATTTGTTAATTATATCGGTAATTTCATACGATTTGTACCGCCGTAAATTTTCCCGTACACGGTCAAACACCACAACCGTATCATTGATTGAATAGCCAGCGATTGTCAGGATCGCGGCAACGGTTGCCAGATTGAATTCAAAGTTGGTCAGGGCAAACAAGCCAACGGTACTGAGGATATCATGTGCCAGTGCCAATATCGCCGCGATCGAAAACTGCCATTCAAACCGGAACCAAATATAGACCATGATCGCCAAAAGGGCACAGGCCACCGCCAACATGCCCTTTTCGGCAAGTTCAGCCCCCACGGTTGGGCCAACAAATTCAGTGCGGCGCACATCATAAGCATCACCTAAACTTGCGGAAATGGCATTTATCGCGGCGATTTGTGCGGCTTCATCACCCTCTTGCCGTTGTACACGCACCAAAATATCTGTATCAACCCCAAATCCCTGCAGGCTGATATCGCCTAGTCCCAAGGATTCCAAATTGCGGCGCAGGCCTGAAATATCAGCCGGACCAGTTGTGTTGCGCGCCTCGATCAAAATGCCGCCTCTAAAATCAATGCCAAGATTCAAGCCCTTTGACAGAAACAGGCCAATTGAACTCAGCACCAAGACTATTGAAAAGACGAAGGCGATGCGGCGATGCTGCAGAAAATTAATCGAGGTATCGCTTGGAACCAGTTTTAGGCGCATGTGACAGTCCTCTCGCTTACAGGATAATTTTAGATGGCCGCTTGCGCTCAACCCACAGGATGATCAGCAAGCGGGTCACCATCACCGCGGTAAAGAGCGATGTCACAATGCCAATAGCCAGCGTGACCGCAAAGCCCTTGATCGGTCCAGACCCGAAAATATAGAGGAACAGCGCCGCAAAAAGGGTTGTCAAATTTGAGTCTACAATGGTTGAAAGCGCGCGTTGATAGCCGCCATCAATCGCCGCGAGCACCGATCGACCACGTGCCAGTTCTTCGCGGATGCGTTCAAATATCAATACATTGGCATCAACAGCCATACCCATGGTTAGCACAATACCGGCAATGCCGGGCAAAGTCAGCGTGGCCTGTAATGCCGATAACGCCGCAATGATCAGAATGATATTGGCAATCAGCGCCACATCCGCAAGCGCGCCAAATAACCCATAGCTCGCCACCATATAGGCGGCCACTAGCACCAAACCGATCACTGCGGCAATTTCACCAGCAGCAACCGAATCAGCCCCAAGCCCCGGCCCAATTGACCTCTCTTCCATTACGATAAGCGGTGCGGGCAACGCTCCGGCCCGTAAAATCAATGCCAGTTCATTTGTTTCAGCCACAGTAAAATCGCCGGTGATTTGCCCACTGCCAAAAATTTGCGATTGAATCACCGGGGCAGACACCACTTGCCCGTCCAAGATAATCGCAAATGGCCGGCCAATATTCTCACCGGTGACCTTGCCGAATTTGCGCGCACCAACAGTGTTTAATGCGAAATTCACTGCTGGACGATTATTTTGGTCGATACCCGCTGATGCGCTATCAAGCATTTCACCGCTCACCATCACGCGCTTTTCAACGACATAGCTACGACCATCAGCAGATGCGCTTTGTAGCAAGACCGTGCCCGGCGGGGTGCGCCCACGCTCGATCGCTTCAGCCGCCGTCATGCGGCTATCAACCAGCTGAAATGTGAGTTTTGCGGTACGGCCAAGCAAGCGTTTGATAGCTTCAGGGTCGTCAACGCCTGGCAATTGTACCAGCACCCGGTCCACCCCTTGACGCTGGATCACTGGTTCTTTGGTGCCTTTCGGGTCAAGCCGGCGGCGAATGATTTCGATTGACTGCTGAACCGTTTGCGTTTGCATTTCGGTCATGCCGGACTCGTTGAAGGCAAGGCTGTACACATCATTGTCACGGGTCGGAGTAATCCCCTGCCCCAGCTCATTAAAAATCGTTTGTGCGGTAACGGCATCACTTGAATCGCGCAGTCTAACAACCACAGAACTGTCGCGCACATCAAGCCCGCTAAAGCGAATTTTGGCACCACGGAATTCCTGTCTGATCGTCTCTGCAATGGTGTCAAGCCGCTCTTGGCGAACAGCGTCGATATCCACACGCAGTAACAGATGAGACCCGCCCCTTAAATCTAGCCCCAGATTAATTTTTTCACCAGGAAGCATTGAAGTGGCATTACCATTTACTAGATTAGGCAAAGCATATACAACACCGCCAAGCATCACCAAGGCGACAAGTAGCTTTTTCCACAGTTGAAATTGTAGCATGGCGACAGGTCTCGCTAGAACAAATAAGGGCTGGTCCAATGCATTGGCCGAAATATATCAGCCAATGCCAGATTATTTATTTCTTAACAGGCTCAGTTTTACCGCGAATATCCGCAATCATAGCCCGCACAACATGCACCTTAACATCTTTTGCAATTTCAACCTCAACAGTATCGCTGTCGTCAACAACTTTGACTACAGTACCTGTCAAGCCGCCAGATGTGACAATCTTGTCACCGCGCCTGATGGCGGCTAGCATTTCTTTATGCTGTTTGGCGCGCTTTTGTTGCGGGCGAATAAGCAGGAAGTAGAAAATGACCATCACAAAAATGATGGGTAACAGGCCAAAGCCGCCTTCAGCTAGGCCGCCGGATGATTGTGCGAATGCAGGGGTGATTAACATATTTCTGTGTCTCCGCTCGTCATGAAAAAAAACTATCCCGGACCATAACGACCCTTGCGCTTTGTCGCAATGACCCATATGTCCTTTCAGACCAGTTTTTCAAAACGTAACCGGGTTGCATGAGCATTTACCATGTCAAATTTTAACGATGATCGCCTTTTTCAACAGATGAAACGCATTGCTGATGCATTGGAGCGTCAATGGCCACCGCTTCCAAACAGTGCCGATTTGGTGCCAGCCGAAGCCTATGTATGGCATTCTGATATCCGGCAATTGCTTCCGGTCCACAAAGTGAACCGTTTGGCGCTGGAACTGTTACGCGGGGTTGATGAGCAGCGTGATTTACTAATGGCCAACACCACCGCCTTTGCCAACCGGTTGCCAGCCAATAACGCCCTGTTGTGGGGGGCGCGGGGCACCGGCAAATCATCGCTTGTTAAAGCTGTACATGGTGCCATTTTGGCCGCTAACCTCGATTGCGGGCTTGTTGAAATTCATCGCGAGGATATTGCTGATTTACCGCTTTTGATGAGTTTTCTAGCCACCATTGACAGGCAATTTATCGTATTTTCTGATGATTTGGCATTTGAACAGGGTGAAAGCACCTATAAATCGCTAAAAGCGGCGCTTGATGGCGGAATCGAAGGACGCCCGGAAAATGTTATTTTCTATGCGACATCTAATCGCCGGCATTTAATGCCACGCCAGATGATGGAAAATGAACGTTCATCTGCGATCAGCCCGTCTGAAACCACTGAAGAAACTGTATCGCTGTCGGATCGTTTTGGTTTATGGATCGGATTCCACTCAATTGATCAAGACACTTATTTGGAAATGATTGATGAATATATAAATTATTTCAATATCAAAGTAGGCAAAATTGATGTTAGAGCTGAAGCGCTTGCCTGGTCCATTGGCCGGGGCGCACGATCTGGCCGAGTGGCATGGCAATATATCACCGACCTCGCCGCACGGACCAAGACCCGTCTGGTCACAAAGGGCTAAATACGCATCACATCCATCAGGAGATTAGGCTACGCGGGTCAATTGGCTGGCGTGATTTGCGAATTTCAAAATGCAATTGCGGCCGATCAACTCGCCCGGTTGACCCGACACGCCCAATCGCATCGCCGGCGGCCAACACATCTCCCTCACTAACAGAAATCACGTCTAGATGCGCATAAGCAGTGATGATGCCGCCATCATGTTTGACCAAAACAAGCTTGCCAAAATTTTTGATATTATCGCCAACAAACGCGACTGTGCCATTGGCCGACACGATCACTGGCGCGCCCGACTCGGCAACGATATTGACACCATCATTGTGGACACCACGGGCAGAGGGGCCAAATTCGGTGATGATTTCACCCTCAACCGGCCAACTGAACCCGCCCGCCCCTAATTTTGGTGCGACAAATGTTTTTCGTGGTTGGCTTGGCTGGGTGGGAACAGATACGGCAACCGCTGGGCTAGCGCCAGCCGGCACGCCCCCATCCAAAACGCTGAAATCCAGACTCATGGGCAATTGCAGCTTTTGTCCTACGGTCAGCTCAAATGGTGCATTCAAATTGTTTAATTGTGCCAGTTGATAGGGGCTGACGGCATAGCGCTGCGAAATCAGATTGACCGAATCACCAAACCGGACAATATGCGTGCGTGGCGGGTTGATTTTTAGGCTTTGCCCGGTCCGCAATGTGAATGGGGCCAGCAGATTATTTTTCAGAATGATCGATTGCGGTGTAACCCGGTAGCGTGCCGCGATATCATACAGGCTGTCGCCGGAACGCACATTGATTACACCATTTGGCGGCACGGCTTCTACAGTCTGGCGCAAAGGGGCCACCGTCACCGGGGCTGGCGTTGCGCGGCTCAGGCTGAGGTTAGGGCCACATCCGGTCAACACCAAGCTATTGCCCATCACTAAAGCGATCAAATAGACCCCAAAAAATCTGTTGGCGGCGGCTGTTTTTGGCATTGTTAACACCCCTCAATTAGCGGCACAAACGCAACTGGCATTAAAATCTGACGATCAAATCCAGTCTCGCGCCGTGTGATAACCACAAGTTGCTGTGCACCATCAGCACCCTCTGGGGCTACCATGATGCCGTCAATTTTCAATTGCCGCAACAAAATGTCAGGAATTTTCGGGCTACCGCAGGTCAGGATGATACGGTCAAATGGCGCGGCTTCAGGCCACCCCTTTGCGCCATCGCCATGCCGCAAACTTATGTTGGAAATGCGCAAATCACGCAACTTGTTTTCAGCGTCAACCAACAAAGGCTTTAACCGTTCCATCGAATAAACGCGTCGGCATAAAAACGTTAAAATCGCGGCCTGATAGCCGCTACCACAGCCAATTTCAAGCACCCGTTCACGGCCGGTCAGTTGCAATGCTTCGGTCATGCGCGCCACCACATAGGGCTGGCTGATTGTTTGATCAAGGGCGATTGGAAGCGAGGCATTTTCATAGGCATGCTGGCGTAATGCCGCTGGTACGAACAACTCGCGTGGCACCGCTTCTATGGCCGATAACACTGCTGGATCAAGCACACCCATGCCGCGCAATGTCATGATTAATTGTGCTTTTTCAGTGTGAAATTCCTGCATAGCGCATGTCCTGCTATCGCACAGGTTCAACGTCTAACGTGGTCGGCGTTAATGCGGTCATCACATTTTTTGCTGTGACATCCATAAGCAACGGCGTAAGCGAAATCCAGCCTTCATCTAAAACCGCACGATCACTTCCCGGCGATTTTTGCGGATCACTATGCAATGGACCAAGGCGATAATGATGCGGTGCATCACCAGCCACAATCACGTCACCCAGTTTATGACGATCAAGATAGGCCGGTTTCATCCCTTTAATTTGATCGACATCGGTTTTAGGAAAATTAACGTTCATAATCACCCGTTCAGGAATGCCAACATCCAAAAGATGCCGGACAACGGCAACACCAAAGCGCTGACTCGGGGCATAATCGGCAATATCATCACGGCCATGGCGCTGTGACATGGCAATGGCTGGCACCTGAAGCAATGCCGCCTCCATAGCACCTGCAACCGTACCAGAATATAAAATATCATCTGCTACATTCATACCATGATTAATACCGGTCAGCACCAGATCCGGCGGCTGGTCAAGAATCTGCGACATCCCAAAAATAATGCAATCTGCAGGGGTGCCAGAACAGCTATATCGTTTGGGTCCAATTTGCTGGATCACCACATCACGCCGCAAGGTAATCGAGCGTGATGCCCCAGATCTGTTTTCAGACGGCGCAATCACCCAGACATCATCGCTAAACTGGGTTGCAATATCATAGAGAATTTTCAAACCAATGGCATCGACGCCGTCATCATTACTCAGCAGAATGCGCCGGATTGGTTTGTCGGCACGCGCGTCCATCAGCCCGCCGCCACAGGCAGCAAGCGATCTGTTTTCATATAGCTATGCAATGCTTCAGGCAAAAGAACCGACCCATCACTTTGCTGGCCATTTTCAAGAACAGCAATAAGCGTGCGTCCAACCGCAAGGCCAGATCCGTTCAGCGTATGCACAAAGCGCGTGTCACCAGTTTCGCTATCACGGAAACGCGCCCGCATGCGGCGGGCCTGAAATGGTCCACAATTTGAACAAGAGGAAATTTCCCGATACATGCCACGTCCGTCATCCTGACCGGCCAACCATACTTCAAGGTCATAGGTTTGTTGGGCTGAAAATCCGGTGTCACCACTGCATAATTTGATCACCCGGTAGGGCAAATTCAGCCGCTGCAAAATTGTTTCGGCACAATTTGTCATGCGCTCCAGCTCGGCGGCGGAATGGTCAGGGTGACAAATGGACACCATCTCTACTTTTGAAAATTGATGCTGGCGTATCATGCCACGCGTATCACGCCCGGCTGACCCGGCTTCAGAACGAAAACATTGGGTATAGGCGGTCATCCGCATTGGCAATCTGGATGCGTCCAGAATATCGTCAGCCGCAATATTGGTCAGAGGCACTTCGGCCGTTGGGATCAGCCATTTATCGTCGGTTTTATAGAGATCTTCGGCAAATTTTGGTAATTGGCCGGTCCCGGTCATGGTTTTGCTGTTTACAAGTGCCGGCGGCAAGGTTTCGACATAGCCAAATTCCTGTGTATGTGTGTCCAGCATAAAGCCAGCAAGCGCCCGTTCAAGTTGGGCCAGTTGGCCAGACAATACGACAAACCGCGCCCCGGCCAGCTTTGCCCCAAGCGCAAAATCCATTTGCCCCAACCCCTCGCCTAAAACCACATGGTCTTTCGGGACAAAGTCAAATTTTGGGATCTCGCCAACGGTTCGCACAAGGCTGTTATCAGCCTCATCAACACCATCAGGAACGCTGTCATCTAATATATTCGGTAGTTCAAGCAAATACCCCTCAAGCCTTTCTGCCAGCGCTGTTTCTTCCCCTTCCAGCTGCGGCAGTTTGGCTTTTATGTCATTGACTTCGCTGATCAGGTCGTCGGCGGCCTCACCCTTGGCCTTGCGCGCTCCAATATTTTTAGACGCCGCGTTACGGCGTGATTGCATGTCCTGAATTTCAGCCTGAAGACTACGTCTTTGGCTGTCGATTTCCAAAATCTGATCAGCGGTAATGGCCAGCGACCGGCGCTGCATTGCCTGTGTAAACTGTGCCGGGTGTTCGCGGATAAAACGTATGTCATGCATCGTCAGTGTCTACCATTTTATAAATGCACGGCAAGCTGGATGCCGCCCGTTAAATTTTCATGTGTTGTCAAATTCATCTTCATGGGGTGGTGTCACCATCCGCGCCCCAAAAATTGATAATTCGTATAACAGAATAATCGGCACAGCCAAAAGAAGCTGAGAAATGACATCTGGGGGCGTCAGGATGGCGGCAACAACAAACGCCACAACAATGGCAATTTTACGTTTTTCGGCAAGTCCTTCCGGGGTGACCAAACCAGCACGCGCCAGCAACAATAAAACAACCGGCAATTCAAAGGCCAAACCAAAGGCAAAAATCAACCGCATCATCAATGACAAATATTCACTAATGCGTGGTTCTAGTTCAATTGGCAAGGCGCCGGCTGCGCCGCCCATTTCAAATGACACAAAAAATCCCCAGGCCATGGGCGTTACGATGTAATAGACCATGGCGGCACCCGCCATAAATAAAACCGGCGTGGCAATTAAAAATGGCGCAAAGGCTTGCTTTTCATTTTTATACAATCCGGGGGCAATAAATTTCCAGAGCTGGATGCTGAAAATTGGAAAGGTGATACAAAGAGCGGTAAAAAACCCAACCTTGATTTGGGTGAAAAACCCTTCATGCAAAGCAGTAAAAATCATTCTACCGCCGCCTTTTTCTTCAAGAATTTCTGCCAGTGGCG
>CAJWSS010000026.1:0-14106 GCA_913045915.1 uncultured Alphaproteobacteria bacterium
TGGCTGGACGTGACACATTATGGCAACCGGGCACAGACCATGCTGGCATTGCGACGCAAATGGTTGTTGAACGCCAGTTGGCCGCGCAAAATATATCGCGGCGTGATCTTGGGCGTGACGCTTTTATTGATAAAGTCTGGGAATGGAAAGCAGAATCGGGCGGCATGATTCACAAGCAGTTGCAGCGCTTGGGGGCGTCGCCTGATTGGGACCGTGAACGCTTTACCATGGACCCCGGCCTTTCAGATGCCGTGATCAAGGTGTTTGTGGCATTACACCGTGATGGCTTGATTTACCGCGACAAACGGCTGGTAAATTGGGACCCAAAGCTGATGACAGCCATTTCTGATTTAGAGGTAGAACAGCGCGAGCAAACAAGCTCTATGTGGCACCTGAAATATCGGATTGTCGGAACGGATAATGCATTTATTTCGATTGCCACAACAAGACCCGAAACCATGCTTGGGGATGGGGCTGTAGCGGTTAATCCCGAAGATGAACGGTATCAGCATCTGATTGGTAAAATGGTGATCTTGCCGCTTTCTAACCGGCATATTCCGATTATCGCCGATGACTATGCAAAAATGGACAAAGGGTCGGGCGCGGTAAAAATAACACCAGCGCATGATTTCAATGATTTTGAAGTTGGCCGCCGTCACAATTTGCCGTTGATTAATTTAATGACAGCCACCGCCGCGATGGAATCAATTGAAGAAATCCCGCAAAAATATTGGGGACTGGACCGGTATGATGCACGGCGTCAGATTTTAGAGGACCTTGCGGCAGAGGGGCTGGTAGAGCGCGAAGAGGTGCTGTCCAATGTGGTGCCGCATGGTGACCGGTCAGGTGTTGTGATTGAGCCATGGTTGATGGATCAATGGTATGTCAATGCTGAAAAGCTCGCCGCACCAGCGATTAAGGCCGTTGAAGATGGCCGCACCAAATTTGTACCAGAGCGCTGGAGCAAAACCTATTTTGAATGGATGCGCAACATCCAGCCATGGTGTATTTCCAGACAATTATGGTGGGGGCACCGGATCCCCGCCTGGTATGGCCCAGACGATACGGCCTTTGTCGAGGAAACCGAAGACGCCGCCATTGCGGCGGCAACAGCCCATTACGGCAAGGCCGTTGAACTGCGCCGTGATGAAGATGTGTTGGATACATGGTTTTCATCTGGGTTATGGCCGTTTTCTACACTTGGCTGGCCGGAAAGCAATGCCGAGGTAAAGCGATATTATCCGGGTGACGTTTTGGTTACCGGCTTTGATATCATCTTTTTCTGGGTGGCCCGCATGATGATGATGAGCATGCATTTCATGGATGGTGAAGTGCCGTTCAAAGAGGTCTATATCCATGCGTTGGTGCGGGATGAAAAAGGCCAGAAAATGTCAAAATCAAAAGGCAATGTCCTCGACCCGCTGGAACTGATTGACCAATATGGGGCAGACTCGCTTCGCTTTACTTTGGCGGCTATGGCGGCGCAGGGACGTGACATTAAAATGTCGACCAGCCGGCTTGAAGGCTATCGTAATTTTACCACGAAAATCTGGAATGCGTGCCGATTTTTGCAAATGAATGCATGCACAAATGCCGAAAACATTGATCTGTCTGCCGTGCATGCACCAGTAAATAAATGGATCGTTTCGGAATATAATACAGCCATTGCAAAAACCACTGCCGCCATCGATTCCTATCGGTTTAACGAAGCGGCGGACGCCTTATATCATTTCATCTGGCACAGCTATTGTGATTGGTATGTCGAACTGATCAAGCCCAGCCTTAGCGACGAAAACAGCACGATTGCCAGCGAAATTAAGGCCACCGCCAGCACTATATTGGTCGGGACATTGCGTTTGCTTCACCCGTTCATGCCGTATCTAACCGAAGAGCTGAACCAAAAAATATTTCAAAGTGATGACATGTTGATCGCCGCTGGCTGGCCGCAAGCAACATCTGGTTCAGACAGCGAAGCGGTCAACGATATTCAGTTTCTGATCAGCCTGATCACCGAAATTCGCCATATCAGATCTGAGATGAACGTACCATTGTCAGCCAAACCGGTGTTACAGGCTAGAGGCATGACCGCGGCACAAGCTGCGGTAACGCAGTCGCAGAGCGCCGCTCTGATGCGGCTTGCGCGGCTGTCAGGGGTGTCGATTGTCGATCAATTTGCTAAAGGCACCGCCCGTGGTAGCGTTGATGGCGCTGATATTGGCCTGCCACTTGCCGATATTCTTGATTTAGACGCCGAAGCGGCGCGGCTGAAAAAAGATATTGGTGGGGTTGAGATAGAAATAAAGAAAATATCCGGCAAACTGGACAATCCAAATTTTCTGGCAAAAGCACCAGATGATGTTGTTGCTGAAAACCGCCGCCGGCTTGAAGATGAACAAATAAAACTAGATGGCTTAACCGCGGCATTGCGCCGTTTGGCCTGACCCATAAAAGACCCGAAAGAGGAGAGAGACCATGCCCGATAGTGTAAAACCAATCGATAAAAGCAAATTACCGAGCCGACATGTGTCTGTTGGGCCGGAAAAAGCCCCGCATCGGTCTTATTATTATGCTATGGGCATGACCGAAGAGGAAATTGCCCAGCCACTCGTTGGGGTGGTGTCGACATGGAATGAAGCCGCACCGTGCAATATCTCACTGGCGCGGCAGGCACAAGCCGCAAAACGCGGCGTGCGTGATCATGCTGGGTCGCCAAGGGAATTTACCACCATTACCGTCACAGATGGCATTGCCATGGGGCATGCTGGCATGAAATCATCGCTTGTCAGCCGCGAGGTGATCGCCGACTCCATTGAGTTGACGGTGCGCGGCCATTGCTATGATGCGGTTGTTGGCTTGGCTGGCTGTGATAAATCACTGCCCGGCGTGATGATGGCAATGGCGCGTTTGAATGTGCCGTCGGTATTCATGTATGGAGGATCAATCCTGCCCGGCCGCTTTAAAGACCGTGATGTTACCGTGCAGGACGTTTTTGAGGCTGTTGGCGCACATGCGGCAGGCAATATGTCTGATGAGGATTTGCACGAACTTGAATGCGTTGCCTGCCCGAGTGCCGGGTCTTGTGGCGGTCAATTTACCGCCAACACCATGGCATGTGTATCCGAGGCCATCGGTTTGGCATTGCCGGGTTCAGCCGGGGCACCAGCCCCCTATGAAACGCGTGATGAATATGCGTATCATTCTGGCCGAGTGGTTATGGAATTGGTAAAAAGCCAGTTGCGGCCACGCGATATTCTCACCCGCAAAGCCTTTGAAAATGCAGCAACTGTTGTGGCGGCTTCTGGGGGGTCTACGAATGCCGGCCTGCATCTGCCCGCATTGGCATCTGAATGCGGTATTGAATTTGATTTGCATGATGTGGCGGAAATTTTCAAAAAGACCCCTTATATTGCTGATTTAAAACCGGGCGGTCGCTATGTGGCCCGTGATATGTATGAAATTGGCGGCGTGCCAGTTTTGATGAAGGCGCTTCTTGACGGTGGTTTTTTGCATGGTGACTGCATCACTGTGACCGGAAAAACCATCGCGGAAAATCTGGCAGATGTTAGCTTCCCAACAAATCAAGATATCGTCCGCACAACCGCAGAACCGTTATCGCCAACTGGCGGCGTTGTTGGGTTGCGCGGTAACCTTGCCCCGGAAGGTGCCTTGGTAAAAGTGGCTGGTATGAAGGTGTTGAAATTTACCGGCACAGCGCGGTGTTTTGATTGTGAGGAAGATGCCTTTGCAGCGGTTGAACGCCGCGATTATAAAGACGGCGATGTGTTGGTAATACGCTATGAGGGGCCAAAGGGTGGCCCGGGTATGCGTGAAATGCTGGCAACAACGGCGGCGCTTTATGGCCAAGGGGCCGGCGATAAGGTGGCACTGATCACCGATGGTCGTTTTTCCGGGGCTACGCGTGGTTTTTGCATTGGTCATGTGGGGCCAGAGGCAGCTGTTGGCGGCCCGATCGGTTTGTTGCAAGATGGGGATCAAATCACCATTGATGCCGAGGCCGGTACCATTGATGTCGATCTGAGTGATGACGAACTGGCCAAACGTAAAGCGGCGTGGACACCGCGTGGCACTGACTATAACGCGGGTGCCATCTGGAAATATGCGCAAACGGTCGGATCAGCCGAAAAAGGCGCCATCACCCATCCAGGTGGAAAAGCAGAAACACACGTATATGCAGATATTTAAGATCTGAAATTAAACCAAATAATTAATAAATGGGCAGAGTCACACCTGCCTATTTTTTTGACCAAATCACCCCGGTTTAAAAATGTAAATCGCACCAGATGGGGGTGTGATCTGACGGTTTTTCAAGCCCGCGCGGGGCCTTGTCAACACTAACTTCGCCGAGGCGGTCAACAGCTTCGGGGGATAATAACAAATGGTCAATCCGCACCCCATTGTCACGTTGCCACGCCCCAGCTTGGTAATCCCAATAGGTATAGATGACTTCATGCGGGTGGCGCGCGCGCAACGCGTCACAATAACCGGCGTGGGTCAGACGGTGAAAGGCCTGACGTGTTTCCGGTCGGGTGAGGGCATCGCCGTCCCAGCCAAGCGGGTCATAACAATCCATATCCGCCGGAATGACATTAAAATCACCGCCAAGGAGTATGGCTTTTTCGGTGGCAAGAAGCGTTGCGGCACGTTGGTTTAACCGATCCATCCATTGCAGCTTATAGTCAAATTTTGGCCCCGGTGCTGGATTGCCATTTGGTAAATATATGCTGGCCACGCGGAGATTTTGGATGCTGGCCTCAATGTAACGGGCCTGTTCATCTGTATCGTCACCGGGCAGGCCGCATAACACATCATCAATCTGATGACGGCTGGCAATGGCCACACCGTTATAGCTTTTCTGCCCATGGATGGCGACATGCCAGCCAATGGAAGAAAACGCCTCATGTGGGAAATTTTCATCCTGCGATTTTGTTTCCTGCAGTAACAGAACATCGCACGAGTCAGACTTTAACCAGTTGATAATGATTTCTAATCGGGCTTTTACCGAATTCACATTCCAGCTGGCAATGCGCATTGAATTAGACTGAAAAAGATGTGCCGCAACCGCATGATGCTGTGGCATTTGGGTTGTTAACAGCGAAATAGGACCCCATTAAATCCTGCTTGTAATCAAGTTCAGCGGTATCGACAAGTTCCAGCGACATCTCATCAATCACAACTTCAACACCATGGGAGGTAAAAATACAGTCATCTGTTTGTCTTTTGCTATCAATGCTGAAATCATATTGAAAGCCTGAACAACCGCCGCCTAAGACCGCCACGCGGAAAAAGCTGCCGTCTGGCTCATCTGTCAGCATCGCTGTAATACGCGCGGCGGCAGA
The DNA here is from genome assembly GCA_913045915.1 of uncultured Alphaproteobacteria bacterium. GTDB lineage: Bacteria > Pseudomonadota > Alphaproteobacteria > Puniceispirillales > Puniceispirillaceae > UBA3439. The sequence goes on from CAJWSS010000026.1 coordinate 5,358, forward strand.
CTCTGTCAGGCCAAATTTACCGCCAGTTGCAAGGGGTGCCGGGTCCGATGCGGCGTCTTTGACGGTAGTTGTCGGTTGTTGTTTCGCCATATGCTTGTTGACCTGTTATGATGCCGCGGCATTCTGTTACAAGAATAATATGAGGGTTTAAGCGTTGCGAATCAAGCCATTCAATCCAAATAAAGATAGTGTTAAGATTGCGGTTTTTATTGACTAGGCCTACATTAAACGGGTCTTGATATGACGTGATGATACCGTCATGAGCCCGATAAAAGTGAAGCAGCGTGAACATGACAACCGAACAAAGGGGGCTTGCCCCATATGCGTCACATGGGCCGCAATCGCGCGGTCGGCTTCTGGCTGAAGATGATGGTCGTGAGTCGACCATCCGATCGCCATTTCAGCGCGACCGTGATCGTATTATTCATTCGGGTGCATTTCGGCGTCTAAAACACAAAACACAGGTTTTTGTTTATCATGAGGGCGATTATTTTCGTACGCGGCTGACCCATTCGCTTGAAGTGGCGCAGATAGCCAGATCTATGGCACGGGCACTGCATCTTAATGATGATTTGGCCGAAGCTGTGGCATTGGCACATGATCTTGGCCATACGCCATTTGGTCATGCCGGTGAGGATGCGCTGAACCGTGCGATGCAGAATTTTGGCGGGTTTGATCATAATGACCAAACAATCCGCGTGTTGACCCATTTAGAACAGCGCTATGCTGGCTTTAATGGCTTGAATTTGAGTTGGGAAACGTTAGAGGGCGTGGTCAAACATAAAGGCCCGGTCACTGGTCCGGCGGCTGATCGAGACACCATCTCAATGATCGATCAACAGTTTCATCTTGAATTGCAAAATTATGCCTCGGCAGAGGCTCAACTTGCCAATCTGGCCGATGACATTGCCTATCTGTCGCATGATTTTGACGATGGGTTGCGCGCCGGCCTTTTTGGCTTGGACGATATTTGTCATTTGCCGCAAGTGTCCACCGCCTTGGAAGATATCAAACAGCGCTATGGTGCGCTTGATCTCGGCCGGACAACACACGAGCTGGTACGGCGATTAATATCCGTGTTTGTTGAAGATTTATTGGCGGTATCAGCACGCAATTTGGCAAAAGCAAAGGTGGCAACGGCTGATGATATACGAAAGGCTGGGGGGGCTTTGATTGCTTTTAGCACCCCTATGGCGGCTGACCTTGATTGTTTGCGAAATTTCCTATTTCAGCATATGTGGCGTCATTATAAGGTCAACCGAATGACAAGTAAGGCAAAACGGGTGGTGACAGATCTGTTTGATTTGTTTATGTCCGAGACCAACACTTTGCCGCATGATTGGCAAGTCAGTGCGGGTATCGCGCTGACTGACTTATCACCAACCGAACGGGCGCGTATCATTGCCGATTATATTGCCTCGATGACTGACCGCTATGCCATTATCGAACATCAGCGGCTATTCGATTTGGGCCCCATTTATAAATAGAGATACAAAGTTAGTTTTGATGAATATTTTTCAGTATTTCGAAAGTGAATTCGCCCGCATCTTGGCCGAACTGGTCGGGCAGGGCCTATTGCCAGAAAATCTCGATGCTGGCCGCGTTGTATTTGAATTGCCGCGCGAAGCGGCGCATGGGGACCTCGCCACAAATGCGGCTATGATCTTGGCAAAGCCAGCACAAAAATCACCGCGCGATCTGGCGGCTGTTTTTGCCAGTGCATTTGCGAAAATCGATGGTGTTACCGGGGTTGATATCGCTGGACCGGGCTTTATTAACTTGCGCGTGTCACCGATTTTATGGGCGCGCCAAATTACCGATATCGTCAAAGCGGGCACACATTATGGCCGTAGCCAAATTGGTGCTGGTGCACATGTGAATGTTGAATTTGTTTCGGCAAATCCAACCGGTCCCCTGCATGCGGCTCATGCGCGCGGTGCTGTTATTGGTGACGCGCTCGCTGGGTTGATGGAATTTTGTGGCTGGGACGTGACCCGCGAATATTACATTAACGACGCCGGCGGACAGGTAGATGTGCTGGCCCGGTCGACCTACCTGCGCTATTGCGAGGCGCTGGGCCGGGATATTGGCGACATTCCGTCTGGTTTGTACCCCGGTGTCTATTTAAAAGATGTTGGTGAAGCCCTCGCCAGTGAGGTTGGTGACCGTTATCTGGATCGACCTGAAACCGAATGGCTGGATGATCTGCGCCAATTTGCGATTCAGTCTATTATGGGTGTGATCAAACAGGATCTGATTGCGCTAGGCATTCATATGGATGTGTTTTCATCGGAAAGATCATTGGTTGAATCAGGTGCTGTTCAGCACGCCATTGACCAGCTGCAAGCCGCAGGCCATCTCTATACGGGCGTCTTGGCACCGCCAAAAGGCAAAGAGCCGGAAGATTGGGAGCCACGTGAACAGCTTTTGTTCAAAGCCTCTGAATTTGGTGATGATACGGACCGGCCATTGCAAAAATCAGATGGTAGCTGGACCTATTTTGCCGCTGATGTTGCCTATCATTTAAACAAGCTTGAACGGACCAAAGGACAGCTTATCAATATTTTTGGGGCGGATCATGGTGGTTATGTAAAACGCATGAACGCCGCGGTTGCCGCACTGTCCGGTCAAGACGGCATGCTGGATATAAAATTATGCCAGCTGGTGAATTTGCTCGATAAAGGCAAACCAGTCAAAATGTCGAAACGTGCAGGCACGTTTGTTACCGTCCGGGATGTTATTGATTCCGTGGGCGCAGATGTCATTCGTTTCATCATGCTTACCCGCCGCAACGATCAAACGCTTGATTTTGATTTTGCCAAAGTCACCGAGCAATCACGCGATAATCCGGTTTTCTATGTACAATATGCGCATGCCCGGGCGTGTTCAGTTTTGCGCCAAGGCGTGATGCCGGACCAAGCAGATTTAGCGTTGCTGAAGGCTGATCCTGAACTGGCCTTACTGAAACAGTTAGCAAGCTGGCCAAAAATAGTTGAATCTGCGGCGCTGGCGCATGAACCGCATCGCATTGCATTTTATTTGGTAGATCTTGCCAGCCATTTTCATAGCTTGTGGAATGCCGGGCGTGAAGACCCGTCACTTCGCTTCATTATTGATGATGATCTGGCGGTAACTGATGCACGGCTGATGCTGGTGAAAGCCACAAGTTTAGTTATCCGGACAGGATTAAATATGCTATCGATTACAGCGCTGGAAGAGATGTAGTGGGGCGGCATGGATACCGAGGATAAGCAAAGTCATAAATCAAAACTGATATGGCTTGTGTTTTTAGGCATCATTATCGGGCTTGGTGCTATCGGTGGCTTTGTTATTTGGCCACAGCTATCGCTGAAAACACCAGCTGATGTGATTATCGTAAAGGCTGTTGACGGTCCCATTAAGGTGAAGCCGCTTGACCCTGGGGGGGCGACAGTAGCACATCAAGATCTGCTAGTGATTGATATGCTGAAAAACGGCGTTGTTAATACCGATGAGGTTGAAACGCTCCGCCCTGTATTATCATCACCTGAACCGCCGCCTATTGATGGTGGCAAGCCAGAAAATGCCACTGATCAGGCGTCGTCGCAAACAGGCAATATGGCCACCGTCGACAAAGTGCCAGCACCAGCGAGTGAGGCGGGCAACGCGTCCACGCCGTCAGTAACAACGCCAAAGGCAGACACCGCAAAACCAAAGCCAAAGCCGGAAAAGACGATTGCTCAAGCCCCTACCAAACAAGGCGATGGACCAGCCTTTGTGATCCAACTGGCGGCGTTTAGAAGTGCTGAAAAAGCCGAAGAGATTGCCAATTTACTGTCAGAGAAACACAGCTCTCGCTTAGAGAGTATAAAATTGCAAACCATGCGGCTTGATACCGGTGCGAACGGTATATTTTTTCGTGTGGTCAGTCCGCCCTTGCCAAGATCGGTGGCAGAAACCGCTTGTGCCAAATTACGGCGAGCGGGTCAGGACTGTTTTTTGCGTAAATTTACCGCGCCAGACGGGTAAATATTATAGCAGGATTATGGTAGTTTCAGTCTTATGACAGACAAAAACACAGACACATTTGACAATAATCATTCAGCCCATACGCCGCCGGAACAACTGGCACTCTTCGTCAATCTTGACGGGTTTGAGGGGCCGATTGACCTGTTGTTAAATTTGGCACGCGAACAAAAACTTGATTTAAAAAAAATAGCCATTCTGCCACTTGCCGAACAATATCTTCACTTCATCAACAATGCGCGCGATCTGGATCTGGAAATTGCCGCCGATTATCTGGTGATGGCGGCGTGGCTGGCTTATTTGAAGTCGCGTCTTCTGCTACCTGACCCTGAACCAGAGCAGAATGATGAAATCATAGATATGACGGATGCGTTGCGCTATCAGCTATTGCGACTTGAAGCCATGCAACAAGCGGCAAAGCGATTGCAGTCATTGCCGAAATTGGGTCAAGCGCGCTTTGTACGCGGCGCCCCCGAACAATTTGCCAGTAGCAGTGAGTCAGTTTGGACAGCGTCTTTGTATGATCTTTTGGCTTGTTATGGTGATATCCAATCAAGTGGAGAGGCAGAAACTCTTACGATAGCTGCCACAAGGTTATATTCGGTTGAAGAAGCGGCCAAGCGTCTGCGCCATCTGATCTCAAGCATGTCAGACTGGACCGTGTTGCAGCATTTTCTGCCGCCAAATTTATCTAAACCCATGGATCTACGGTCAGCCACGGCATCACATTTTGCTGCCTCGCTGGAATTGGCGCGCGAAGGTGTGCTACGACTTCGGCAAGATTCGCATTTTGCCCCCATTTATTTGAAGACAAGAGATCAGGCATGAGCAGTTTGGACTCGCTGACAGAATATGCGGCAACATTAGAAGCATTAGTATTCGCATCGGACAAGCCGGTGCGTGACCGCGAACTGCAACATCATTTGCCCGATCATTTAGAGGTGGCTGATGTCATGGCGGTAGTGATGCAACGCTATGACACAACCAGTGGTGTTGAATTATGCCGGGTCGGTGATGGCTGGGCGTTTCGCACCAGACCGGCTGTTGCTGAACGGTTGCAACAGCACAAGACCGTTGAACGCCCGCTTTCGCGGGCGGCCCTCGAAGTGCTGGCGATCATTGCTTACCATCAACCAATTACCCGTGCGGAAATTGAAGAAATTCGTGGCATAAGCCTATCAAAAGGCACTATCGATATTCTGCTTGAATTGACATGGATCAAACCGCGTGGACGTCGCCGCACCCCGGGGCGGCCGTTGACATGGGGAACTAGCCCGGCGTTTCTTGATCATTTTGGTTTGAGCGATATCACTGACTTGCCCGGCATGGATGATTTAAAAGCCGCTGGTTTGTTGCGCAAAGGACAAATTCTTGGTGCGCTGATGGACCATAATGCTGGTGGTGATGATGACGACGGTGACGACGATGATCTTGATGGTGATTTATTAGAAGACGCATTGCTGGATGCTGGCTATGATGGAGAGGCGGATGCTTGAATTTGACCAATTACAGCATGCCTACAATGGAACGCCGTCAGTAAATGGTGTTAGCTTTTATGTTGAGCGCGGCGAAGTCGTCTCACTTTTGGGGCCATCGGGATGTGGAAAAACAACCTTGTTGCGGCTTGCCGCTGGGCTTGAAAAGCCGCTTGCAGGGCGCATCAGGCTCGATGGCCATCTGTTATCAGACAATCAGGTCACGGTCCCACCGGAACAACGCGGCATTGGCTATATGTTTCAGGATTACGCGTTATTTCCACATTTAACGGTGCTACAAAACGTGACGTTCGGTCTGTCGAACCGGGGCAGTGAAGCCACACGTCGCGGCTTAGATGTATTGGAACAAGTCGGTATTGAAAATGCAGCTGATCTATTTCCGCATGAGTTATCTGGGGGACAACAACAACGTGTCGCGCTGGCCCGTGCACTGGCACCAAATCCAGCCGTTATTTTGTTAGACGAGCCATATGCCGGGCTTGATAGTCGTTTACGTGAACGAATCCGTGATGAAATGCTCCATGTGTTAAGAGCCGCAAATGCGGTGGCGTTGATGGTTACGCATGATGCTGAAGAAGCGATGTTTATGTCTGACCGCATCGTTGTTTTGCGTAATGGTAAAGTGGTGCAGTCGGGGCGTCCAGTAAATTTATATTGTCAACCAAACAGTGCTTTTGTAGCTGAATTTTTTGGTGAAGTTAACCGGGTCGAAGGAGTTGTTGCCAACAAAAAAGTGTCGACACCTCTTGGGGATTTTGACGCGCCGGGTGGTTTGAATAATGGGTGTGAGGCAAGTGTTATTATACGCCATGAGGCGTTGTTTATTGATCCAGGAAATGACGGTGTGATTGCTGAGGTTATGGAGTCTCGGCTTTTGGGACGCGCATCATTAATTCATCTTTCGGTGCCGACTGGACGCAGTCAAATTCATCTTCATGCGCGTATTCCTGGGCTTAACTCGTTAGAGGTGGGAAGTCAGGTGCGTGTGCGGGTTGACCCTAGTCAGGCATTTGTATTTGAAGCTGGTGCATAGACCTTTCCGCATTAACTATCTACTGGAGATATTTTGTTAAATATTTCTGTTTCTTTTTGGCTTCGACAGCTTGTGGTTAGTTATCGCGCACTCTATAGTGCCCTCTATTGTGCGCAGCAGCATCACAACCACTGCGCATTAGCGTTTTATTTTGAGGAGTAATAGGTATGTTTGGCGGTTCATTTAGTATACTGCACTGGATTGTGGTTTTGGCAGTCGTGCTACTTCTTTTTGGAGGTCGTGGCAAAGTATCTGCCATCATGGGTGATTTTGGAAAAGGCCTGCGTAATTTCAAGACTGGTCTGAAGGGGCCGGATGGCGATGCGGGTGAAGATGACGCGGCAGAGGCCATCGAGGAGTCAACGCGCCCAGTTAAAAAAGCTCCAGCAAAAAAAGCTCCGGCAAAAAAGGCGGCAAGGAAAAAGGCCCCAGCAAAAAAGAAATCAGCTAGCAAAAAAGCTAGTGCCAAAAAATAGGCGCTAGGCCTGCCTGATGCTTGATATTGGTGGTTGGGAATTTTTGGTTGTTGCCTTTGTGCTGCTTATGGTGGTGGGGCCAAAGGAATTGCCAAATATGTTGCGTGGGTTCACTCGCGCCGTTCGTCGAATTCGTAGCATGGCGTCTGAATTCACCCGCGGTATGGAGGATCTGGCGTCTGACAACGAACTTGGTGATCTAAAAAGCACCATAGCTGACGTCAAATCTGGAAATCTTGATCGGATTGCCGACAAAATCGATCCTGGGGGTGAACTGAAAGAATCTGTGTCCGGCATAAAATCCAATGGTGATTTCGATGATGCCATAGAGGAATTGTCCAACATAAAAAATATTGGCGGCGACGCTGGTCAGCAAATAGCATCCGCGACAGCACCTGCCAAGACGCAAGCAAAAACATCCAAAGCCAAATCAGCTAGAAACAAAAAGAGCTAAAACAAATGGCCGACCAGCAAGCTGCAACCTCTGAAATTGATGAAGGGCAGATGACGCTCATTGATCATTTGACTGAATTGCGCAACCGTTTGGGTATCGCATTGGCAGCGTTTCTTGTCATATTTTTGGTCAGCGTTGCCCCGTGGCCAGGCACAACAAGCAACAGCATTGCCTATCATGTATTCGTGTTTTTGCAGGCGCCACTGGCAGAAATTCTTGAAGAAAAAGGCGGCGGTAGAATGATTTTTACTGCCTTGCATGAAGGGTTTTTCACCCAAATCAAGGTTGGGTTTTTCACCGCCCTTTGCATCACCTTTCCAATTTTTAGTATTTTTTCATTCCCACAATCACATTTGCATCTATATCTGCTTTGTGGCAACTTCTCAACAACTTCAAGCATTTCAACTCGTTTGCCTATCATATCCACTCCTATGTATTAGTTAGATACACAATTATGGATGGCTAATCTTTGTTTGTCAATAAACAATTCTTCATGCAATTTTTCCCCTTTTTTTAAACCAGTAACCACGTATTCGATATCATTTACATTTTTTTTTCTTTCTACTAAATTTTTATTATAAATTTTACAGAGTCTTTTAGCGACATCAAAAATTTTTACTGGCTCTCCCATATCAAAAATAAATATATTTTTGTTTTTATTTAGTGATAAGGATAGTAAAATCAACGTAATAGCTTCAGGGATGGACATAAAATACCTTGTGGCCTCTAAATCTCTAATAGTAATTTTTTGATTATTAATTATTTGTCTTTTAAATAAAGGCAAGACAGAACCACTTGAATTTATTACATTTCCAAATCTCACAGAATAATAATTCTTATCTTCCGCATACTTGGAGACAATTAATTCACAAATTCTTTTACTTAAACCCATGACACTCGTTGGATTTACAGCTTTATCAGTACTTACATTAACAAAGCTTTTTACATTATTTTCAATTGAAAATTTACAAATATTATATGTAGATAAAATATTGTTATAAATTACTGATAGAGAGTTTTTTTCAGCCATATCAACATGTTTATAAGCTGCTGCATGAAAAACAATATCCAGGCCCTTTATATTCAAAGATTGTAATAATTTTTCATTTTCTAGATTTAATAAATGAAAATTAATATTAATTTTTTTATTCAAATTTAACAACTCAATATAATTTTCTAACTCAAATAATTGGTGTTCATTTTTATCAATTAAATAGAGATTTTTAGGATTATAATTGATTATTTGCATTACCAACTCTTTACCTATGCTTCCCGCACACCCTGT
>CAJWSS010000027.1:0-14020 GCA_913045915.1 uncultured Alphaproteobacteria bacterium
CGGCCATTTTTGCGTCACTGCTGGTAAAGGCGCCATAAACAAACAGCCCTTCTATGATTGGCAAGCCGCACAACACCAGCCCGGTTACCGCCGGTATCACAAAAAACCCGGCAAAGCCCAACGCCTCGGACAGGCTGTTGCGGACCTCGGCAGTCTGACCGGCGGCCTCAGCCGCTGACAATCGCGGCAACAACGCCGTACCCAGCGCGATACCGATAACACCAAGCGGTAATTGCGCAACGCGGTCTGCATAATACAACCATGAAATCGCACCAACCGGCAGTAATGACGCCAAAATAAGGTCAATCAGCAAATTGAGTTGCATGCCGCCAGCCCCGGCCGCCGCTGGCAAAAAATTCCGCCACATCTTGCGTCCAGCATCTGACAAGCGCGGCCAGATCAGCGCCGGAACCGCATCAAGCCGTGACAATGTCCAATAGAGAAAGATCAGTTGCGCACCGCCGGCGATCACCAGTGCAACCGCGATTGGAACGGCCCGCAACACGCCTAGATGGCTGGCAACAAAAGGGATCGACACAGCCCCAGCAATAAAACAAATATTGGCAATAATAGGGGCCGCCGCACCGGCTTTGAAATGATCATGCGCATTGGCAATGGCCGCCCACAGCGCGACAATAGAAATCAGCGGCAAATAGGGCATGGTGATCCGCGCCAGATCTGTGGCGGCGGCTAGCCGGTCTGGGGTATTGGCAAACCCCGGCGCCAGTAACAAAATCAAATCTGCCATAAATATTTCGGCAATGATCACCAAAACAGACAAACCAAGAATCAAGAAAATCTGGGCTTCGGCCGCCAATTTCAATGCCGCTACTTGCCCATGCGTCTCGCGGATAGCGGCATAGTTTGGCAAAAACGCATTGGTCATTGCGCCTTCGGCACTCAGCCGGCGAAACATGTTGGGTAATTTCAGCGCCACTAAAAACGCATCGGCCGCCGCACCAGCCCCTAAAAAAGCGGCAAAGGCCACATCGCGCACAAATCCCATAATGCGGCTCACAGCCGTCAAACTACCAATTTGCCGAAATGCCCGGCCCAGCGACAGGCCCGCCATCATGCGGCCGCCTCGTTGGCGCTGTCGAAAATCTGTAACAGACGCTGGCGAATATCTTGCAGTCGGCCCTCATTATGGATCTGCAGTCCGAAAATATCCTTGACGTAAAACACATCAACAACACGCTCACCATAGGTTGAAACGCTCGCGGTCTGGATCTGCAGGCCCCGGCTGGCCAAACAGGCGGTGATTTTATGCAACAGGCCGGGAAAATCACGGCCATTCACCTCTATGACTGTATGTGTTGAGCTGATTTTGTTCGACAGCATCACGCGTGATGGCACTGGCAACTGCCGGACGCGTAGCGGGGTTTGTTCCCAGCGGGCATCAAGCGCCTTTTCAAGTCGGAATTCCCCGCGCAAGGCTTTTTCCAGAATGCCCCGTATTTTTTCCAGGTCTTCTGCTGACTCAATTGCGGCGTTATGCATATCCTGCAGGAAAAATACATCAAGCACGGTGCCATCATGGCAGGTGGTGATGCGCGCCCCAGCAATATTTACACCTGCCGCCGCCACCGCCCCAGCAATGCGTGAAAACAATCCCGGATCATCAGCGGTTAAAATCGTCAATTCGGTCATGCGTTTGGCGGCATCAGGCCGAAAATCAATCAATAGCGGCGCATCACCGCGGCGGAATTTTGCACATAATTCAGCGTGCCATACATGGCTGTCACTATCAAAACCAGTCCAATAGACAAGTGGCAATTGCTGTACATGCGTTGCAAATTCGCTATCGGTCCAGCTGGTCAGCATGGCCCGGGCTTTGCGCTGGGCTTCATCGGCATTGCCAAGCGCGACCGCCGCCGGGTCGGCACCGCGCAATACCGCGTCACAGCGATGATACAAATCACGCATCAACGCGGCTTTCCACCCATTCCAGATATTTGGCCCCACAGCACGAATATCCGCCACGGTCAAAACCAGCAATAATTTCAACCGCTCTGGCGATTGCACAATGGCGGCAAAATCCTGAATGGTCTTAGGATCATTCAAATCATAACGGAACGCGGTCTTGCTCATAAGCAAATGATGCCTTACCAACCAGCTTACCGTTTCGGTTTCTTCTGGCGTCAGCCCCAGACGCGGACAGACAAGCAACGCCACTTCAGCGCCTAAAATCGAATGGTCACCGCCGCGTCCTTTGGCAATATCATGTAATAGGGCCGCCACAAATAACGCCCGGCGCGACTGAATTTCTGGCATGGCTTCTGTCGCCACCGGTGCCGTTGTCGCTAAATCGCCAGCTTCAATCGCCTGTAAAATACCGATGGCCTTAAGCGTGTGTTCGTCGACCGTGTAGCTGTGATACATATCAAATTGCATCATCGCGACAATGCGCCCGAAATCAGGCAGAAATTTACCTAAAACGCCGCATTCATTCATCAAACGCAACACCCGTTCAGAATTTTTGCTGGCAGTCAGAATTTCAACAAACAAGGCATTTGCCTGTGGGTCTTGGCGGATCTTAGTGCCGACGGATGGCAAGCCTCTTGTCACCCGTTGCAAACTATGCGGATGCACATCAGCATTATAGGTCTGGGCAATGGCAAACAGCCTGAAAATACGTATCGGGTCATCACGAAACCGGAGATTTTCATGCAATCTGACACGGCCGCTTTCGATAAAAAACGGATCAAGATTTTTCGCCCGCAGAAAATCTGGCCGCCAGAGGGTCAATTGCTTGCGAAAATCGGTTTCCATAACCGCACAAAAGATACGCGTTAAATCACCAACATGCCGAATCGCCAAATAATAGCGTTTCATAAAGCGTTCAACCGCGCGCATGCCAAAGCGATCGGAAAATCCCATACGCGGTGCAATCGCCATCTGCGCCTCAAAATCAAGCCGCTCTTCTGCCCGGCCAGCGTGAAAATGCAAATGACAGCGCACCGTCCATAAAAAACGCTGTGCCGATGCAAAACGCCGGGCTTCGGCATCACGCAACACACCCTGTGCCAGCAGATCCATAATGCCATCTGCGCGGTACGCATATTTGGCAATCCAGAACAAGCTGTGCAAATCGCGCAATCCGCCCTTGCCATCTTTCACATTCGGCTCGACCACATAACGCGTATCATCAAAACGCTTATGCCGTAAATCACGCTCGGCAAGCTTTTCTTCGACAAACGCTAGCGGTTTATTTTTGCCTATTTCCCGGCGCCATGCGGTTGACAATTTTTTCCATAAGGCCGCTTGGCCGCACACATGACGCATTTCAAGAAAACTTGTCATTACCGTCTGATCATCACGCCCGGCGGTGATGGCTTCGGTGATGCTGCGTGTTGAATGACCGATTTTCAGCCCCAGATCCCAAAGCATATACAGCATGAATTCAATCGCAGCTTCGTGTTTTTTGCTGATTTTGGCAGGCATCAAAAACATCACATCAATGTCAGAAAATGGTGCCATTTCGCCGCGACCATAACCACCAACCGCAATCACAGCAATGTCATGACTTTGCGGCATCAACTTGCCAGCTTCGTCATATAAAAGGGTCAGCAACCCATCAATACAACGGGCGTGCTGGCCAACATAAATGGCCCCATCATTGCTGCTGTAAAAATCCTGTTCTATTTTTGTTGTGGCGGCGGCGAGATGCTGACGCAACACGGCCAGTAATTTTACTCTGTATGATTTGGCCTCGCCGCGATCAAGCGCGGCTAATTCACTGGCAATTTTTGCGTGATCAAACGCGGCCGGCAAAGTTTGCTTCACTGCCCATAATGGTTGCAACCAGCGATGCCATAGCGGGCTGTTGGAAAAATCAATTTTGGCTGGTTGGGTTTTTGACAATCTGTCACCCGCTACATAGAACAAAGCTGTTTGACTAACGGCTGTCATCATAGGCCGCTTTTAGCCGATAGAGAAGCTCTATTGCGTCACGCGGTGTCAGGTCATCTGGCCGGATGGCGGCAAGTTCAGCATCAAGTGCCGCTGGCAATTCAGGTTTTTGCCTTGGCTGTGCATGATCAAATAATGGCAGGCTTTTAACCAGTTCAGCGGCATCAGCGGCACCATGCTGGCCAGCTTCAAGCTGGTTGAGAATCTGTTCAGCCCGATGCAGAACATTATCTGGCAACCCGGCAAGCCGCGCCACATGCACCCCATAGGATCGGTCGGCCGCCCCGGCAATGACTTTATGCAAAAACACGATACTGCCCTGCCACTCGCGCACCTCAATCGCATGGCAATGAAGCCGGTCAAGGACCGAGTCTAGATGCGTCAGTTCATGATAATGCGTGGCAAACAACGTCCGGCATCTGCTGACATCATGCAGATGTTCCAATGTTGACCAAGCAATGGCCAGCCCATCATAAGTGGCGGTGCCGCGGCCAATCTCGTCAAGAATAACCAGCGACCGGCACGTGGCCCGGTTCAAGATGGCCGCTGTTTCAACCATTTCCACCATAAAGGTAGAACGGCCACGTGCCAGATCATCCGCTGCCCCAACGCGGCTAAATAAACGATCAACGACCCCGATATGGGCGCTTTGTGCTGGGACGAATAAACCAGCCTGCGCCATAATCGCAATATGGGCATTTTGACGTAAAAATGTAGATTTGCCTGCCATATTTGGCCCGGTCAGCAACCAGATTTGGCCTGTCGCCAAATCACAGTCATTGGGCATGAACTGGGATTGTGAATCGAGCATGGATTCAATCACTGGGTGACGCCCATTGACGATTTTAAAAGCATAATCATCCGACATCACTGGCCGGCAATAATCAGCCGACGAGGCCAGATCAGCGGCCGCTGTTGCCACATCTATCGCCGCTAGCGCCTGTGCCGCATCGGCAATGGCATCAGCAGATTCGGCCACCAGTTGACACAATTTATGAAAAATTTCCAGTTCATGCGCCACCGCACGATCAGCGGCACTGGCCATATCTCGTTCCATGTCGGCAAGTTCTGTCGTGGTGAAACGCACTGCTTGGGCTGTGGTTTGGCGGTGAATAAACAGCGCGCTATCCATTAATTTACTGGCATGAGCGGCACGCACATCAATATGATAGCCCAACACATTATTATGTTTGATCTTAAGCGAAGCGATGCCAGTCTCATCGCTATAACGGGTCTGCAGAGCGGCGATCAGCCGGCGACTTTCATCGCGCAACCCACGCACTTCATCAAGGGCAAGATCATATCCTTGTCTAACAAAACCACCATCACGGGCAAGCAATGGCAAATCATCGCCCAAAGCTGGTGTTAATGAATGAACAAGCGGTGTTGGTTTATGCATCTGATCCAGAAAAACCGGCAGATCATCTGGCTGACCGACCGTGGCAAAGCCAGAGGCCAGAACCGTGCGCACCATACCCACAATGGTGCTGGCCCCCTCCAGCCCAGCGGCAAGGGCGGCCAAATCACGCGGACCCCCATGCCCCATAGACAGCCGTGATAACGCCCGCTGCATATCTGGTTGTACCCGCAATTGCGCGCGCACATCGTCACAGCATTGACGCTGGGTACGAAACCAATCAACCAGATCAAGCCGGGCGTCAATCGCCGCCACATCTGCCAACGGCGCGGCAAGGCGTTCGCCAAGCAAGCGGCCACCTGCCGCCGTCAGGGTACGGTCAACAGCATGTAATAAACTGCCACGCCGTTCGCCGGTCAGGGTACGAGTTAATTCAAGCGACCGGCGCGTTGCCGCATCAATTTCCAGCAAACCGCTATCGGTGATCTGACGCAACATCCGCAACCGCGGCATATTACCGATTTGGGTTGTTTCAATATAAGCAAGCAGGGCGCCCGCGGCAGATAGCATCGCCCGGTTAAAATCCCCCAACCCATCAAGGCTGGCCACCGCGTAAAATTTTTCCAAAGCCTGCCGCGCCCGACCAGAATCAAACAAGCTGGGGGCTTGTGGCGTCAGGCATATATTGCCCCCTGTTTGGTCTAATGGCAGATCACGATCTTGCGGGAAAATCAATTCTGCCGGGTCGAGCCGGGCTAGCATTGTATCAACCCCATCTTCGGGGCATAGCTGAACGGCGAAATCACCGGTGGACATATCCGCCCATGCCAGCGCCGTTTTGCCTTCGGCCTGACCAATGGCCGCCAGATAATTATGCGCCCGCGGCGGTAATAATTCATCCTCGGTGAGGGTGCCGGGAGTCACCACACGCACCACTTCGCGTTTCAGCGGGCCTTTACCGCCACGCTGTTTTTGTGTTGCCGGGTCTTCCGTTTGTTCACAAATCGCAACGCGATGACCAATTTTAATCAGCCGTGCCAGATAGCCATCAAGCGCATGAACAGGCACCCCGCACATGGGGATATCTTGCCCGTCATTTTTGCCGCGTCTGGTGAGTGCGATACCTAACGCGGCGGCGGCGATTTCAGCATCTTCAAAGAACATCTCATAAAAATCACCCATACGATAAAACAACAATGCGTCAGGCTGGGTTTCTTTCACCTGTAAATATTGCGCCATCATCGGGGTCGGCGCTTTCACTTTTGGCGGATTTGTTGTAGAAGGGTGTGTAATCATGATGTTGTGACATTGCCCGATCTTGACCAACAGGACAAGATTTAACACAAGACGTTGCCGGGCCATTTGCGACTTTATCACCCACAACATCAGCCGCGATCTGCGCGATGGCGGCCACCCAAAACCCGGCGATAACAAAGGCCAGATCATGATAGATAAAAATGACCCGCTGAACGCTGAAGCTCTTGCATTCCACGCCCAAGGGCGCCCCGGCAAATTCGAAATCAATGCCACCAAGCCATTGACCAGTCAGCGTGATTTATCACTGGCCTATTCACCCGGCGTTGCCGCCCCTTGTATGGAAATCGCGGCTGATGCAGATGCCGCCTATGACTATACATCAAAAGGCAATGTTATTGCGGTCATTTCCAATGGCACCGCGGTGCTAGGTCTTGGTGATATTGGCGCCGCCGCGGCCAAACCAGTGATGGAAGGCAAGGCCGTTCTGTTCAAAAAATTTGCCGATATCGATGGTATTGATCTGGAACTTGACACCACTGATCCAGAAAAATTTATCGAGACGGTTGCGATGCTGGCGCCCACATTTGGCGGCGTCAATCTTGAAGACATCAAAGCGCCTGAATGTTTTATCATCGAGCAACAGCTACGCGAACGCATGGATATTCCAATTTTCCATGATGATCAGCACGGCACCGCCATCATCACCGCCGCGGGCATTATTAACGCGTTGCATCTAACTGGCCGCGCGCTTGACCAAGTCAAAATTGTCTGTAACGGGGCAGGTGCCGCGTCGATTGCCTGTGTTGAGTTGTTAAAGGTCATGGGCGTCAAAGCGAATAATGTCATCCTGTGCGATCGCGCTGGGCCCATTTATAAGGGCCGCAAAGAGTCGATGAATCAATGGAAGTCAGCCCATGCGGCAGACACAGATGCCCGCAGTCTGGCAGAGGCATTAGTCGGTGCAGATATTTTCCTTGGCCTGTCAGTTGCAGATGCGGTCACGCAAGAGATGGTAAAGAGCATGGCCCCACAGCCAATTATCTTTGCCATGGCGAACCCGATCCCGGAAATCATGCCGGATGATGTGAAAGCCGTGCGGGATGATGCCATTATCGCCACCGGGCGGTCTGATTTTCCCAATCAGGTGAATAATGTGCTGGGCTTTCCCTATATCTTCCGTGGCGCGCTCGATGTCCGTGCCAGCAAAATCAATGATGAAATGAAAATTGCCGCAGCTTATGCGCTGGCGATGCTGGCACGTGAAGATGTGCCGGACGCGGTGGCTGATGCCTATGGTGGTCAGGTCATGGCCTATGGCAAAGACTATATCATCCCGGCGCCATTTGACCCACGGCTGATTTCTGCCGTTTCATCTGCCGTTGCCAAAGCCGCTATGGACTCTGGGGTGGCACGGCGCCCAATCTCAGATCTTGATAGCTACCGCCGCAATTTGTCAGCCAGGCTTGACCCAACCGCCTCGACCTTGCAGGTCATCCTTGACCGGGTCAGTGCACAGAAAAAGCGTGTGGTCTTTACCGAAGGCGAAGAAGAACGGGTAATCCGTGCGGCATTGGCCTTTCGCAATGCTGGTTATGGCCATCCCATTTTGCTTGGCCGGGAACATCGGATCAAAGAGACAATTCAAAAACTTGGCCTTGATGGTGCCGAAGATTTGCCAATCACCAACGCCAAAATTTCTGAGCATAACGCTGAATATACTGATTTTTTATACAGCAAATTACAACGCAAGGGCCAATTGCACCGGGATTGCCAGCGCATGGTTAACCTGGACCGCAATGTATTTGCGGCCTGTATGGTGAGCTGTGGTCACGCTGACACATTAGTTACAGGTGTGACCCGCGCCTTTCAACCAAGCCTTGCCCATATCAGACGCGTCATTGGTCCAGCCAAAGGCAGCCAATTTATGACCACGTCACTCATTATTTCGCGCGGCCGGACCGTGTTTATCGGTGACGTGGCCGTGCATGAACAACCAAATGCCGAACAGCTAGCCAATATCGCTATCACCATGGCTGATAAAGCCCGGCAAATGGGGCATACGCCGCGCGTTGCCATCTTGTCCTACACCAATTTTGGCAACCCCGAATCAAAAACCAACGAAATGGCACGGGCCGCGGTGGCCGCTCTTGAACAGCGCGATGTTGACTTTGAATTTGACGGTGAAATGACTGGCGATATCGCGCTTGATTATGATTTGATGAAGTCGCGCTATCCCTTCTGCCGCCTGTCGGGGCCAGCCAATATATTGGTTATGCCGGGTCTGCATTCGGCGAATATCGCGTTTAAACTGGTGGATCAGCTTGGCAGTGTCTCGGTTATCGGCCCAATGATGCTTGGCGGTGAATTTCCGTTCCAGATCGTGCAGATGGGGGCATCAGTCAATGATATCGTTCAGGCGGCGGCAATCGCCGCTTATGATGCTATTCGCTAGCTGAGCGCCATTTAGCCGACAAGCGGTTTGATCAGGGCCGGTAAATCGGCCTGTGGCCGCGCACCAATATGTGAAATCACCTCACCCGCCAGCACGCTGGCAATTTGGCCGGACATCTGCGCGTCATAGCCATGCGTACGGCCAAACAGATAGCCAGCGGCAAACAAATCACCGGCCCCAGTGGTATCGATCACCGCGCCTTGCGGCATCGCATCAACCGATAATTGCTGGCCAGCATGGCAAATCACCGCCCCAAGCGGGCCGCGGGTGATCACAACCTCAGCAACAAGACCAGCTAATATCTGCACCGATGTCGGATGGTCAGTTTCAACGAGGCTGATTGCTTCATCCTCATTCGCAAACAGAATATCCACATGATCTGTGACAAATTGCAGTAGGTCAGCACGATGCCGATCAACACACCATGGGTCAGACAGACTGAGGGCAATACGCGCCTGATGTTGGGCGGCCATCTGCGCGGCTTGTGCGAAAATAGCTGGGCCCGCTGGTGCATCAAATAAATAGCCTTCCAAATAAATCACCGCGGCGTCAGCGGCGGCGGCAAGATTTATATCTTCTGGTTGAAATTCAATACTCGCCCCAAGAAAAGTGTTCATCGAACGCGCCGCATCTGGGGTGACCAAAATAATTGACGAGGCAGTTGGCGCGCCATTTTCAGCCGGTGTTGCGGCAAATGTGACACCTGCGGCTTTGATATCACGGCAAAATGCGGCCCCAAGATCATCATCATGAACGCGTCCAACAAATGCCGCCTTGCCGCCAAGTGCCGCCAGACCAACCGCGGTATTGGCGGCGGATCCACCCGATATTAATTGGGGTGGCGCAAGCGCTGTAATGGCGTCAAGTAGTGATTTTGACGCCGCCGCATCAACCAAATTCATACCACCTTTTTCAATCCCATGCTGGTGTAGAAATGCGTCATCACATTGGCTGAACACATCAATAATCGCATTGCCAACGGCCAGAATATCAAATGCTTTTTGCCGCATGGGACCCCTCTATCTTGATAAAATGCGGCTGACCATAAGCCGAAGCCGGGCGAATAACAAGCCATCGGCTTGAACCGACAACACAAGATGCTTTTTCACGCTCGCAGAAAATCAAAAGATGCAATCAAAGATAAATTCAGCTAGATACAACTAACAGTGTGTTTCAAATCAGGTTTGCCAATCTCGTGCGTCGCGTTTTTCACCGTTATAATATATGGCTTTTGCTTCTGGTTGTGGGGTTGGCTGGCTGTCAGCAACTGCCGGGGGCGGTTGGCCCAAAGACAGATTCATCAAATATCAGCTGGAAGGGTCTGACCATCCAGCGCGATAATTTGCCAACCTCAAAAGAGCCAGATGAAAATATCGAAGCCGAAGCAGTGGATATCAATGAGGCTGTGTCTGCCATCATCCCTGAAGCAGAATTGCCGGTGATGACAGTGGCCCCGCAAGATTTAGATCCGCGGGTTTTTTTGGAACAGTCGCCCGCGCAACTCAAAAGCCGCCTTGGCGCGCCCACAACCCTCAGACAAGAGGGCCAAGTAAATATCTGGCAATATCAATTGCCGGAATGTGTGATTGATTTCTTTTTTTATGACAAAGCCGGAACAGTGGTGGCCACCCATACCGATATGCGAAGCCCGTTTTTGGGGGGCGCACTGGACGAGGCCGCCTGCAAGCTTGCGCTTTTCAAAATCGACCAAACCCCCGGTGGCGCCCAATAAACACTGCCCAATAAAGCCGCGTCATAATAGACCCCCGGCATAGCGGTGGACAGCGCCGCTAGGCGGTTTTTTCCCGAAACAGACATAAATCGCGGATCACGCAAGCGCCACACTCTGGCTTGCGGGCCTTACACACATAACGGCCATGCAAAATTAACCAGTGATGCGCGCCTTTTTTCCATTTATCTGGCACCCGGCGCAATAATTCAGCCTCTACCGCATCCGGTGTGTTGCCCGGTGCCATTCTGGTGCGGTTACCAAGCCGGAAAATATGCGTATCAACGGCAATGGTCGGCTGACCAAAAGCTTCATTCAGAACAACATTAGCGGTTTTGCGGCCAACCCCCGGCAAGGCCTCTAGCGCGGCGCGGTCTGCCGGTACCACGCCATTATGCTCGGCCAGCAAAAGCTGGGATAATTTATGCACATTTTTGGCTTTTGTATTAAATAAACCGATCGTGCGGATATGGTGGCTGATCCCCTCAACGCCAAGTTCAACCATCGCCGCCGGGGTGCTGGCCGCGGCAAATAACCCTTTGGTGGCACGGTTTACCCCCACGTCGGTGGCTTGTGCCGAGAGCACCACCGCCACCAACAATGTGTAGGGGTCGGTAAAATGAAGTTCGGTTTGGGGGTCAGGCTGGCGCTGGGATAACAGCGCAAAGCAACGATCAATATCGGCGAGCTTCATTTTGGCTGGCATGACCCAGCCCTAGCCCTGCAACACGTCATGCATATCGTAAAACCCAGGTGCGGCCGTGGCGGCAAATCTGGCGGCGCGCAACGCACCACGCGCAAAAATAACCCGGTCATTTGCCCGGTGGGTGATTTCCACCCGTTCTGATTCGCCATAGAAAATGACCGAATGCTCACCTGCCACATCCCCGCCGCGCAATACCGCAAACCCGATATCGCCCGCAGTTCTTGCCCCGGTTTGGCCTTTGCGCACCATATCGGCAACGCTGTCCAAATCGACCTGCCGGCCGCGGGCGGCGGCTTTACCAAGTGCCAGCGCCGTACCCGATGGTGCGTCGACTTTGTGATGGTGATGCGTTTCCAAAATTTCGATATCCCAGCCAGTTGTCAATTTCGCGGCGACCTGTTCGACAAGCTGGGTCAGCAATGTCACACCGACTGATGTATTGGCACAATAGACAATGGCCGTTTTTTTAGCAGCTTGCCGTAGCAATTCTTCTTGGTCTGGCGTCAGGCCGGTTGTACCAATCACCATCGCCGTGCCTGTTTCTGCCGCCAGCGCCGCATGCTGTAAGCTGGCCTCTGGCGCGGTAAAATCAATCACCACATCAGCGTCAGTAAAAAGCTGTGCCGGATCAACGCCAAGCACCACGCCATTTGACCGGACTCCAGCCATTTCACCAGCATCTTGTCCTATATGCGGACTGTCTGCCCGGTCAGTGGCGGCAACAAGATGCAAATCATCGGCCCGCGCAATTTCACGGATCAGCATGCCGCCCATACGCCCGCCGCCACCCGGAAGGCCAATAGTAATTCTATGTGATGTCATAATGATAACGCCCAGCTGGTCATGTCGGCCAGCATATAAACTGCAATGCCCGTTCGGCAAGCCTAAATTGGCAAGGACCCGTCCGGCAGGTGTTGCGAGGTCAGCTGGTCTAGTTGTCAGCCCAGATCCGTTTTACCCGTTCGATAAAACTATCTGACTCAGGGCTGGCATTTCCAGCGTCGGCAAAACTCTGCAACAGGTCTTTTTGTTTTTTTGACAAATTGGTTGGGGTTTCCACTTGTACTTCAACAATCTGGTCACCAACAGCACCGCGCCGCAATGCGGGCATGCCTTTGCCGCGCATTCTAAATTGCCGGCCAGATTGGGTTCCAGCTTCAATTGACAACCGCGCCAACTTGCCTTCGATGGTTGGCACCTCAATTTTATCACCAAGGGCGGCCACGGTCATAGGCACCGGAATTTTCGTGTAGAGGTTATTCCCATCACGGGTAAAAATTGGATGCGGTGACACCGTGACAAAAATATACAAATCGCCAGCCGGGCCGCCGCGCACACCCGCTTCGCCTTTTCCAGACAGCCTGATTCGGGTGCCGGTATCCACACCAGCCGGGATCGACACCGACAGGGTTTTATTGCGTTGGACACGGCCCTCACCACCACAATTGCGGCACGGGTCCGAAATCACCTGTCCCATGCCCTGACACGCATGACAGGTGCGTTCAACGGCAAAAAATCCTTGCTGAGCGCGGACTCGGCCAGACCCACCGCAGGTGCCACAGGTGCTGGGCTTGGCCCCATCTGCCGCACCACTTCCTGAACAGCTATCACAGCTTGCCGGCACGGTGATTGAAATATCTTCCTGCAGGCCGGTAAACGCATCTTCCAATGACACTGTCATGTCATAGCGCAGGTCATTGCCGCCGCTATTACGTTGCCGGCCACCGCCTGCACCACCAGAAAATTCAGAAAACATCTGGTCAAATATATCGGCAAAACCGCCGCCACCAAAGCCGCCGCCGCCAAAGCCGCCGCCGCCAAAGCCGCCAGCTGATTGATCAAACGCGGCATGTCCCATGCGATCATAGGCGGCGCGTTTTTGCGGATCTTTTAATACCTCATAGGCTTCGCTGGCCTCACGAAATCGTTCTTCCGCCGCCGCATCGCCCTGATTGCGATCCGGATGGTTGGCCATCGCCAGTTTGCGATAAGCGGCTTTTAATGTTTTTTCATCGGCATCTTTAGACACGCCCAGAACATCGTAAAAATCGCGCTTACTCATACTCGCCACATCATTGATAAAGGAAAAAACCGGCGCCCTGACAGGCGCCGGTATGAACTATTATGATTTTGACTTTTTGTCGTCGTCGGCATCAACTTCTTCAAATTCAGCATCGACAACAGATTCGTCATTATTGTCAGCCGCCGCATTTGCATCAGCCTGATCACCCTCGGCGCTATAGGCCGCCTCGCCCATTTTCATCATCGATTGAGACAGCGCCGCTGATTTTTCTGAAATGGCTTCGATATCATCGCCAGACAGTGCCTCGCGTAGTGCTTCGACACCAGCCTCAACCTCAGCTTTGGCATTTGCATCCGCTTTATCACCAAGGTCATCCATGGCTTTTTCAGCACCATGCACCAAGGCTTCGGCCTGATTGCGTGTTTCCACATCAGACCGGCGCTTTTTGTCCGATTCAGCATTGGCTTCAGCTTCTTGAACCATCCGTTCAATATCAGCATCATCCAGACCGCCCGATGCCTGAATACGGATTTCCTGCTCTTTGCCAGTGGCTTTGTCCTTGGCGCTCACCTTGACGATACCGT
>CAJWSS010000028.1:0-13925 GCA_913045915.1 uncultured Alphaproteobacteria bacterium
CGGTAACAGACAAGGACCGGTATCAAGAAAGGATGATCATGGCGGTAAAACCCGGACAATTGGCCGTTGTGTCAACACCAATTGGCAATTTGGGTGATTTGTCCCCGCGTGCCGCAGAAATTCTGGAAAAAGCCAATATTCTGGCCTGTGAAGACACCCGCATGACACGTAAATTACTGGCCTTGAGCGGGCGTCAGACAACGGCAAAATTCATGCCCTATCACGACCATAACGGCCACAGCATGCGCCCGAAATTATTGGCCGCCATGGCCGATGGGTCTAATGTTGCGCTTGTGAGTGACGCCGGTACGCCTTTGGTATCTGACCCTGGCTATAAACTGGTGGCAGAAGCCCATGAACGAGGCTTCAGCGTTACCGCCATCCCGGGGCCAAGCGCGGTGCTGGCTGGGCTAGCCTGTGCTGGTTTGCCAAGTGACCGGTTTCTGTTTGCCGGCTTTATTCCACATAGCCGTAATGGGGCACAAAAAGCCTTTAGCGAATTTGCCGATCTGCAGGTGACCAGCATATGGTTTGAATCGCCACGCCGACTGGCCGCTAGCCTGTCGCTGATGGCAGAGATTTTTGGACCGCGTCTTGCCGTTGTGGCCCGCGAATTAACCAAGCTTCACGAAGACCTTCAGCGCGCACCACTTGATGAATTGGCCAGTCTATATGCGCGGCAAGACCCACCACGCGGCGAAGTGGTGATTCTGGTTGAAGGTGCCAGTCAGACAACGGCTATATTTGATGATGCAATGCTCAAAAACATGCTGACCGAAGAAATGCAAAATAGCAGTCTGCGCGATGCGGTGAAAACAGTGACTGAAATGAGCGGACAGCCCCGCCGTAAAATCTATCAACTAGCTATTGAATTGGATATGTAAACCCGTTGTAAAAACAACAATGCTTGAATGGAAAGCAGAACAAAAAAACCAAAGACATGCGCGTGCGTGCCGACCGCCGTGGTCATTTTGCTGAACGCATCGCATGTTGGTGGCTACGGCTTGCTGGTTATCAGATCGTTGCCCGGCGCTGGCGTGCCGTCACAGGCGAAATTGACCTGATTGCAAAGCGGCGGCGTCTGTTGGTGTTTGTTGAAGTTAAGTACCGGTTTGACAGCCAGCACATCGCCGCACCAACACCACGTCAATGTCAAAGAATCAGATCAACAGCTTCTTTATTCCTCGCCAGATATACAGCTTTTTCCGATTACCAATGCCGGTTTGATTTGTTTATTGTTAATCATGGTAAAATCCTGCCTGTGGGCCGCATCGCCCATATTAAAAATGCGTGGCAATAAACGCTATATAACCTTGACCGATGAATCACAAAACGCCACATTAACACTCAGAATGTCGGACAGATCCTAGGATGCGGAACATGCACCAAAATTCTCACCACACATCACCCTTAATTGCGGGCGTTTTATTGCTTTGTGCATTGGCTTTATCGGGATGCGCCGGGGCCGTGGTTGGTGTCGGCACCGCCGCAGTTGCGGCATCAACGACCGAAAAGGGGTTTTCTACCTCGGTGTCTGATGGGGTGATATTTGCCAAATTAAAAGACCGGTTTATTCAGCAAAATGCGTCTTTGTTAACATCAGCTGATGTGTCGGTGAATGACGGGGCGGTTTTATTTACCGGCAAGGTCAAAACACCAGAAGACAAAATTCAGGCCACCCGATTGGCTTGGGAAATTAAGGGCGTTCGTGAAGTGGTCAATGAATTGCAGGTGACAGACACCTCCTCGATCAAAGATATCGCCAAAGATCTGGCGGCAAGCGCAACATTGCGCGGCAAAATGATTGCCGATAAAGATATCTCATCGCTTAATTTTAGTATTGATGTGGTCAATGGCATTGTCTATCTGTCAGGTGTTGCTTCAACACCCGAAGAAATGGATAAAGTGATAAGCCACGCCGAAAATCTGCGTTTTGCGCAAGAAGTGGTAAATTACATTATTCTTGCACAAGACCAGCGCGACTAATGACCACAAAACACCTGTCTTTTGCCATCCAGATGGACCCTGTCGCTGGTATTGATATTGCTGGCGATTCCACATTTGCGCTGGGTTTAGAAGCCCAATCGCGCGGCCATAATTTATGGTACTACACGCCCGATAAACTATCCTTTCATGAGGGCAAGATTACCGCCCGCGGCCAGTCATTACAGCTTTTCGATATCTCTGATGCTTTTTTTAAAACCGGCCCCGTTGAAACCCGCTCGTTAGACGAATTTGATGTTGTCTTGATGCGCCAAGACCCACCATTTGATATGGCCTATATTACAGCCACACATATTCTTGAACGGTTGCCAGCCAGTACAATGGTGGTGAATAACCCGGCTGAGGTGAGAAACGCACCGGAAAAATTATTGGTCACACATTACCCTGATTTATTGCCAGCCACACTGATCAGCCGCGATAGTGATGCCATTCACGCCTTTCGGGCGAAACATAAGGATATTATTGTCAAACCACTCTTTGGCAATGGAGGGGCTGGTGTATTTCGTATTCAGCCAAATGATCAAAACTTAAATTCTTTGCTTGAGATGTTTTTTGGCAACAGCCGTGAACCGGTGATGGTACAGGCCTATCTGCCAGCCGTACGCAATGGGGACAAACGGGTTATTTTGGTAAATGGCGAGCCGGTTGGCGCGGTCAACCGTATTCCAAACGCGGGCGAGGCCCGTTCAAATTTCCATGTTGGTGGCACCGCAGCCAACGCAGATTTAACAGCGCGCGACAAAGACATATGCGCCGCCATTGGCCCTGAACTAAAACGCCGCGGCTTGTTATTTGTTGGCATCGACATCATCGGTGATTATCTGACCGAGATAAATGTGACCTCACCAACAGGCATTCGTGAAATTCAGCGGCTATCAGGTGTAGATATCGCGGCCCTCACAATTGACGCCATCGAACAACAACATCCGCTTCACGCCAGTAATGGCATCGCCCGGTAGGCCAGCGCCTCAGCAATCGTGGCGCGGCTGATTATTGCCTCGGCGTTAAGATCGGCAATGGTGCGCGCCACCCGCTGTATCTTGTGATAGGCTCTGGCGGACAAGTGTGACTGTTCAACCGCCGTTTTCAATAGTAACGCGGCATCCTCATCAAAATTGATGATATCAGCCAGCTGATCTGGCTGTAATCGGGCATTTACGCAATCAGCGCCCTAATTTTGCCGCGTCGCGGCAAATGCCCAGGCGGCCTCGACACGCTGTGCAATAACGTGGCTTGGTTCATTTGCTGTTGGTGCCAATAACATATCAGCTGTTACCTCTGGCACCTCAATAATCAGATCAAACCGATCAATCATCGGGCCTGATGAGCGGACCGTAAGCCGCCGGACAAATTAGATGCTGACCCGACGCCGCAGCGGCAAGTGCCGCTGGCAACACACCAGATACCTGTTGAATTGACCCATCCAAGGCCAAGTCATCCAACACCACACGATTGGCAATGGCATCCGGTGACACAACCCCCATCGCTATCAACAAGCTAAGCGCGATGGGTAAATCGAAATGCGCACCTTCTTTCACCACATCTGCCGGTGCTAAATTTACTGCAATGCGTTTTGTTAGTAGAGCCAGTCCAATCGATGACAAAGCCGCCCGCACACGCTCGCACGACTCAGCAACCACTTTATCTGCCAAACCAACAATGGCGATGGTTGGCAATCCATTCGCGATATGCACCTGCACATCTACCGGAATGGTATCAATGCCGCGAAACGCGATTGTCTGAACCAATGCATGCATCTGACCCTACCAAAAGATAGTCCAATCAGATGATGAGTCTGGCAATCTATCTGCCCGTCATCAAGTATATTAGATATTTCAGATAGATACGGTCACTGACCTGTAACGAGCCGACCAATCGGGGCGCCACCAAGCACATGCATATGAAGATGCGGCACCTCTTGGTGACCATGTTGTCCGATGTTCGAAATCACCCGGTAACCACTATCCACAATACCGGTTTTTTCGGCAACCCGGCGGATGGCACGGGTAAAAGCGGTGATTTCTTCGGGGCTCGCAGTGGCGGCAAAATCATTCCAATCAACATAAGCGCCTTTTGGGATGACCAGCACATGAACCGGTGCTTGCGGGTTTACATCAGCAAAACAGAGACAATAATCGTCTTCATCGATTTTTGTGCAGGGAATTTCCCCGCGCAAAATCTTCGCAAACACATTTTGATCGTCATACGCCATCATTACAGTTCTTTATGATAATAAAAGCCCGGCACATAGTCATCATCAACCTTGGCATAAAACGGGTTGGTTGCATATTTGCTGAAACCGCGCGCCTCAAATGATTGGATGGCGCGATCCTGCGTGGCGCGCACGTCAAGATTAATCATCGCAAATCCCTGACTTTTTGCCAAAGCCTCAGCTTCAGCGACAATCATTTGCGCCAACCCATGGCCACGGGCCCACGGGGCAACAAAAAATGTGGTGAGCTGGCAAGCGAATTTCTGTGCCTCATTATTGCGGGGTGGCCGTACAATTTGGCAACTGCCGGCAATCACCTTATCAAGTCTGGCAATAATGAGGTGGCGTTCAGGAATCATCTGCACACCGCGCCAATAATCCTCCATGACTGATTTTGGTGGAGGTGACAGCCAGCCAAATCCACCCCCGGCAAGAATGGCTTCTTCGGCGGCATCACATAATTCATGAATATCGCGCGTGGTCAATTGATCAGCTGTTTCAACTGATAATTTTGCAACATGATCGCGCATAATTTCTGCAGTCATTGGTTTAATCCTTTGACGTTTTCACCAAATGGTAAGGCCGGCATGTCTGTTTACAGCGCTGTAACAGAGTATAAACGCTGTGGTTAGATAATGCGGCCTTTTAACACAGGAAACGGATTTTAAAAAGCCCGATTAGCTGGTTTTCCGCGACCGCACGCATCACCTAAATAAAAAATAGGCCGATGTTCATATCAAAATAATTGATAAAATGACCTAGAGATGTTGTGCATCTTCATCATCGCCTTGATGCAGGCAGGTGGCAATTACGTCGGTGACCATCTGACAGTCAGCGGCAGATAAACGGTCTATATTCTGCGCCAACAAATTTGCCATATAGACAGCTTCAGCACTATGGCCACGCGCGTTTATCGTCGGTTTGGGATGTGACAAAGCCGCGAGCCGTTTTAACTCTTCCGCATCATCCCAAATCAACCCTAACCACACACAAATCTGATCAACAAGAACAGCCGATGGTCGGCCACGGGTGCCGGTTTCAAGCGCAGATAAATAGGCCGCCGACACGCCAAGCGCTTCTGCCTGTTGATATAATGTGCGGCCTTTACGTTGACGCCAGTCACGGATTTTTGCGCCAAAAGGTGTCATCCACGCCGCCGCCGCAACAATACATAAAATGCCCCACTGCCGCCATCTGCCGGGCGGGCTTGTGCCAATGCAAGGACCAGCCCTGACAATGGCGCCCGTTTCAACCACCCGGGCACATGGCTCTTTAATACACCTGCACCCTTGCCGGTAATCACCAGCACACAGCGGCATCCTGCATAAGCGGCATCTTCGATAAAAGTCTGTAATTTCACTTCCGCCCGCGCGGCGGTATGACCGTGAAGATCAAGGCGCCGGTCGATCGGCACATCACCGCGAAACAACCGGCGTTGGGTGCGGCCATCTAATCCGGCCCGATCACCTTCACGCAAATCAACCGGAGATGGTGTTTTGGCAGTTGGTGATGAAGGCTGCGCTGGTGTTGGCATATTTTGTGGTGTTTTGGCCGCCGGCTTTACCGCTTTGGCCAGTTGTTTGACCATGGGTGGGGGCGACAGGCGCTGTTGCCGGCCCGGCAATGGGGTCACGCGTTGCGTCACACGCTGCCACAAGATTTGATCTTCATCCAAATCTATATTAGCAGGAGGTTTTTGTCGCATCACTTCAATCTGGTGTCAGCTATCGTCGTCAGCCGATTCTGTTTCAGCCAGTTTCCAGTTTGGATCAGCCAGGGTGAGGTCGCGTTCAAAGGTCCAGATATCGATGAATTCCCGTGGTTCGGTATCGCTGTCATCCATGACCGCACCATGTTCATCACGTGCAATGCGGGTTTGCGTGGTATGGAAATGAACGGTGATGGCGGCGACTGAATCAGCAAGTTCAACATTCAAGATGCTGACTTCACGAATCTCATCAACAGTGATTTCCAGTGTTTCTTTGGCCGCAGTCCGGTCATGGATTGTCTGCATAAAGCTTTGAAGTAAATCATAGCTAAGCAACCGTTTAAGCTGTGCCTGATCACCCTCGGCAAACGCTGTTAGAATCATGTTAAAGGCCGCGGTGGCCCCTTGAATGAAGTCTTTTTCATTAAATTGACGGTCAGCCTGGCGCAAAACATCCATTCCGCTGCCGGATATTTTCGCGGTTTTATCTGCCGCTTTTGGAAACGGAATGGGCGCATTCGGCTTGTCTGCAAAACCCTCTTTTGCCTGCTTGTCCTGCGGTTGCTCATAGCCTGTGCGCTGGCCCAAAACTGAGCGTAGCCGCAAAACCAAAAGAACAGCAATCACAGCAAAGATAAGAATATCAATGAATGGCAAGTTAGCCCCCTCTATCCGGGTTTCCATCAGAATTTGACGAACATCATTGTAACCAAGTTTAATGATGTTTAACTATAGATGGCATATGTGAGTGGTGAAATCCAGATGGTAGCCATAAATCATATGTCAAAAACTTTGAAATAGCGGTGGTAACGCTTTTATGGGTCTTTTTATCCTTTTCGGATTTATTTTATGGGGATGGGCAGAAATGTCCGCCTTTATCTATATTGGTGGTGAAATTGGCGGGTTGTTCACTCTGCTGGGCATTTTTGTTACCGCCATTATTGGGTTGTCACTGTTAAAAAGTCAGGGCGGCGCGGTGATGACCAAAATCCGCACTGATTTAGCACAAGGGCGCGCCCCGGTGGGATCCATAGCCGATAGTCTGTCGCTGGCGGTTGGTGGTATTTTGATGCTTATACCCGGCTATGTGACCGATGCGGTTGGCATTTTGTTATTTATGCCGGGGGTGCGTACAATTGCCGGCGCGTGGATTTTGCACCATTTGGTCACAAGCAACAGGTTTAAAGGCTTCGTCCATGTCGATGGACAGGCTGGGTTTTCAACGCGGCGCACCAAGCCTTTTCATCATACTGATGATGTTATAGAAGGTGATGCCACCGAACATCAGCCGCCCAAAGACCGTTTAAATAACCGCTAATCACGATCATGGCGATCTTGCCGCCGCCTAATCAATCATGATAAGAGCCAAAAACCCAAAACAGCTTTAGCTAAATTTATAAAGGAATATCCATAATGGCCGAAACTGAGAACAGCGCGCAAAATGGCGCCCAAGCTGATGCACAAAAAAAAGCTGATCGCCAACTTATTGTTCACGCCCAATATATAAAGGATTTTTCTTTCGAAAATCCAAACGCCCCAAAAGTTCTAGTGGAAAATCTTGGTCAGCCTGATGTTCAAATCAATGTCAGTGTTGCGGCAAAGCTGATTGGTGAAAATCAATATGAAGTGTTGTTGAATCTTGGTGCCAAAGCTGTTGCTGGTGAAACGCCTATGTTTCTGGTCGATTTGACCTATGCTGGGCTGGTATCACCACAAGGCGTCACGGGTGATGATATCAATCCACTAATTATGATCGAAGCACCACGTTTGTTATTCCCGTTTGCGCGCGCGCTGATCTCGGATGCCACGCGTGATGGTGGGTTTATGCCACTCAATATTCAGCCTGTCGATTTTGTCGCTGTGTATCAGCATAATTTAGAACGACAAGCCGCGGCAGCAGCCGACCAGCCAGCCAATTAGGTCTTTAGCCAGATCGGGTCATTTAATTTTGCCAAAAACGCGTCGTGCGCGGCCTGTTCTTCGGCAGATGGTGCATGTGGGCGAATTGGCCGGACCGGCTTGTTATCACGATCAATTTGCAACATAGACGAAGCTGAGTCAGCAGTGATCACAGCTGCCGGGATGTCAGTTTTGCTGTCAGCCCCCAAAGACAAGCCGGGCTGGCGGCCCCCAAGCAATTCGACATAGACGCTGGCCAATAAATCAGCATCAACCAAAGCGCCGTGTAGATCACGGTGACTATTATCTATTTCAAAACGGCGGCATAAGGCATCTAGATTAGCCTGTGCGCCAGGAAATTTTTTGCGGGCCATGGCCAATGTATCAATCGCTCGGTCCATTGGCAGTGGCGGGCGCTGTATTTTATCAAGCTCAGCATTAATAAAACCCATATCAAAGCTGGCATTATGAATGACTAGGGGTGCCTCGCCAATAAATGACAGAAACTCATCAACGATCTCGGCAAATACCGGTTTGTCACTTAAGAATGAACTTGTCAGACCATGCACCGCCACAGCACCATCATCAATTTCACGCTCTGGATTGATATAAATATGTAATTCTTTGCCGGTTGGCAGATGATGCATCAACTCCAGCGCCCCAATTTCAATAATGCGGTGCCCATCACGCGGATTTATACCGGTGGTTTCAGTATCCAAAACAATCTCTCGCATGCGGGATTACCTTTCTAAACTAGGGTGAGCGCTGGTTAACGAATCTAGCCAGGCAAATAGATGCTGACGCGTACTGTCTGGGTCCAGATCTGTGTTAAGAACGAAATCGGCACGCTGGCATTTTTCACTGGCTGGCATTTGGGTGGCCAAAATGCCAGCCAATTTTTCTTCAGTCATGCCGGGGCGGGATAATGCCCGTTGCCGGATGGTGTCCTCAGCGGCATATACCACAATCACATAATCGCATGAGGTATCACCGCCGGTTTCAAATAATAACGGCACATCAAGCACGACAATCTGACGGCCAAGAGCCCGTTGATCTTGCAGAAATTGATCGCGATGTTGCCGTACCAACGGGTGCAATATTGATTCTAAAATCTTGCGATCAGCTGGCGTGGCAAACACATGACTGCCCAGTTTTTTGCGATCAATACTGCCATCAGGCGCAACCATATCTGGGCCAAATTTGGCTTTGATATCTGGTACCGCCTGTCCATTTGCCGCCAACAGGCTATGGACCGCTAAATCAGCATCGTGAACGGCAATACCCTTTTCGCTCATCCAGCCTGCCACCGTTGATTTACCCGAAGCGACACTGCCTGTTAGACCAATAACAATCATGCAAAAGGCTCCAACGGCGATAATCCATGTTCGCGTAATATGGCGAGCAACGGCAACAACGGCAAACCCAAAATATCAAAATGGTCACCCTCAATTTTGGCAAAAAGTGAGGTGCCGACAGACTCAATCTGATAGGCCCCCGGCGAGAATAAGGCGGCGTCACCAATATGCCGGATATAGGCTTCGGCAAAGGCTGTATCAAATGCGCGCATGGTCAAGGATGATTCGGCCAGATGATGCCATATGCGTTGCCCATCGCGCAGTAACACAATGGCTGAGAGCAATTTATGCGTTTTGCCAGCCAACCCACATAGCTGGTCTTTCGCAGTATTTATAGTGTCTGGCTTATTTATGATCTGGCCTTCACAAATGAGAATTTGGTCACAACCAATCACATAGGCTGACGATGTTGCTGAGGGTGCGGTGGTTAGTTGTTGTGATACGGCCTGCGCCTTTAAAAACGCCAAAAGCACAGCAATATCTGCTGGCATCATATCATCTGCCAAGGCACCTGCCCGCACTTGCGCCTCATCAACAGCGACTGGCATAATGTCAAAATCTATACCGGCAGACCGCAAAATATTTTGCCGCGCGACACTAGCCGATGCCAATATGATCGAGGCATTTGGCAAGCCAAGAAACGCTGTTACAGCTGGCCTCGTCATCCCTGCGATTCTTTCCAATTTGTATAGAGCTGGATAATAGCAGCAGCCGTTTCTTCAACCGAACGACGAGTCACATCAATCACCGGCCATCCCTGTTCAGTGAATAACCGGCGGGCGTTGCGGATTTCTTCGGTAATCTGGTCAATATCAGCATAAGTCTGATTATCGGTATCAGCCATCGCCACCTGACGGGTACGGCGTATTTGGCTTAGCCGCTTGGGGTCATTGGTCAGGCCAACGACAAGTAAATTGAGCCCGTCAAGGTAATGCAAGGGAAAGGGTACATGCGGCACCAATGCGTAATTGGCAACCTTATAACCCCGATGCGCCAAATACATAGAGGTGGGTGTTTTCGACGTACGCGACACCCCGACAAGTAGAATATCGGCCCGGTCCAACTGTCCCATATTCATCCCATCGTCATGGCTGACGGCAAAATCAACTGCGGCAACACGGTCAAAATAGGCCGTATTTAACCGCCGCTGGCCACCAGGTAAATTTTGTGTGGCCTGACCAAGAACCCGCCCTAATAAATTCACCACAGGATCTAAAATTGACACAGCCGGAATGCCGCGCGATTGACATGCATTGGCAATCATGTCGCGCATGTCATCATTCACAATACTCATCAGCAAAACACCGGGATTACGATCGAGCCCAGCACAAACCGCATCCAAATGCGCCTCTGATCGCACCAACGTCCAGACATGTTCAACTGTTGTCACATTCGGGAATTGCGCCACACAAGCACGCGCGACTTGATGGACTGTTTCGCCTGTTGAGTCAGATACCAGATGTATATGCAATGTTTGTTTTGCCGTCATACAAATTGGTTTAGGCCAAATCGATGATCCTTGTCACCTGTTTCATGACAATGCCAAGCTGATTCACTAGTAGACACCGCAAAGACATATCAACAAAGCCTGTGTAGATTGGACATCTCACTGGGGATTATTTAAAAGACCCAGATAGAGACAAGCGGTTATGCAGATATAGCGCTATTTTACACACAAGTGGATAAGTTCAGACCAGCACCTGCAAAATTCTGGGGATAAATTTTTTATCCATTGTTTTTACTGATAAAAAACAAAATCATAATGGGGATAATATTGCGTTATAAACCGGCATAAATGGATATTTGCACTTCTGCACAAGACCCACTAAAACAACTACCTATTATATATATATTTATATAGTGATTAGAGAGATATATGACCGACAACCTGTTCATAAAAACCGTTAGCGGTCACAAACAAAATAAAACACCTATATGGATGATGCGCCAAGCCGGTCGGTATTTAGCTGAATATCGTGCGGTTCGTGCCACCCAAAAGGATTTCATTTCATTTTGTCTTAATCCTGAACAAGCATCAGCTGTCACTTTGCAACCGATTGCTCGATATGGATTTGATGCTGCCATTATATTTTCAGATATTCTGATGGTACCATGGGCCTTGGAACGAAATGTCCGGTTTCAACCAAATATTGGCCCATTACTTGACCCGCTCGATAAGCCATCTGTGATCAGCGATGATTTAGTTGATAGTCTTTCAGAAAAATTAACCCCCGTTGCGGAAGCTATACGCCTGACAAAAGCGCAATTATCGCCTCAAACGGCATTGATTGGGTTTGCTGGTGCACCTTGGACCATCATAACCTATATGGCAGAAGGCGGGTCTTCGCGTGATTTTGCAAAAGCGCGGGGTTGGGCGTGGCAATATCCAAAAGAAATGGATGGTTTGCTGGACAGCCTGATTGAATCAACCACCGCTTTTTTATCTTTACAGGCAGAAGCTGGTGCTGATGCATTAATGTTGTTTGATAGTTGGGCAAGTGCGGTACCCGCCGCCCAACGCCATTGGTTAGTGATCGAACCAGCTAGAAAAATTGTGACTGGCTTGCGTGAAAAAGGGCATTTTCAACCAATTATTGGGTTTCCAAAAGGCATTGGTGAAGGATTGATTGCTTATGTTGAACATTCATCAGTCAATGCGGTTGGTTTAGATCATGGCGTTGACCCAGTGTGGGTTGACCAAAATTTACCAAAAAATTTTCCCGTACAAGGCAATTTAGACCCATTAAGCCTGCTTCAGGCTGGGCCAGATATGTTTAAAGATATCGACCATATTCTTGACGCTTTTGCATCAAGACCACATATATTCAATCTAGGGCATGGCATTACACCGCCAACGCCGATCGAAAATGTGCAATTGATGTTGGATCATGTGAGACAGCGTCACCACTAGGATAGTGACCAAATGTATTATGATATAATCAAAGCACTGCATATTTTATCGGTGATTTCTTGGATGGTGGGTCTGTTATATCTGCCGCGGCTGTTTGTCTATCATGCAGATGCTGAAATTGGCACCGTGCGCGCTGAAACATTCAAGGTGATGGAACGGCGATTGCTGAAAGCCATCATGACCCCGGCGATGATTGCCAGTTTTATATTTGGTATTTGGCTGATTGCGTTAAATCATGGTTTGGTGTTTGAAACATGGTTTCAAATTAAATTTGTTGCGGTATTAGCTATGGCCGGATGTCATGGTAAGTTTTCCAAAATGCGCCGCTTGCTTGAAAATGATGTGCAGCCATTATCGTCAAAAGCCTACCGAATCTGGAATGAAGTGCCGACTATATTGATGATAATTATCGTATTTATGGCTGTATTAAAGCCATTTTAGGGTAAAAAGCGCTAAGATCAGACGTTTCCTCTATCTTGCTAAGAAGCTGGATTGACTTTTTTGGTAAATCAGCACAATAATCAACCATCCGCAAATCTGCGGGGCTTACAGTATTGTTTGCACTTTCCCCCCCATTCGAGCCCTAAACATGCATCTACAGGAACTCAAAGCGAAATCTCCCGCTGATTTATTGGCCTATGCTGAAGATTTGGAGATCGAAAACGCCAGTACCTTGCGTAAGCAAGACATGATGTTCGCCATTTTGAAACAGCTTGCCGATAATGATGTTGCCATTTACGGCAGCGGCGTTCTGGAAGTGTTGTCAGACGGGTTCGGATTTTTACGTGCCCCCGAGTCGAATTACCTACCCGGCCCAGATGATATTTATGTATCACCCAGCCAGGTGCGGCGGTTTGGCTTGCGTACCGGTGATACGGTTGAAGGCGAGATCCGCGCGCCAAAAGACGGCGAACGCTATTTTGCCCTGTTAAAAATAGAAACAATTAATTTTGAAAATCCTGAAGCTGTGCGGCACCGGATCAATTTTGATAATCTGACGCCGCTTTATCCGGAAAGCAAACTGACATTAGAATTGCCGTTTGATCCGGATAAAAAGGACAATACCCCGCGGGTTATTGATTTGATTTCACCCATGGGTAAAGGCCAGCGTGGATTGATTGTGGCACCGCCGCGCACGGGTAAGACAATGATGCTACAAAGCATCGCCCACGCGATTTCTGAAAATCATCCAGAAGTCTATCTGATCGTTCTGTTGATTGATGAACGCCCGGAAGAAGTGACCGATATGCAACGGTCAGTGCGCGGTGAAGTGATTTCGTCAACTTTTGATGAACCCGCATCAAGACATGTACAAGTCACTGAAATGGTTATAGAAAAAGCAAAAAGGCTTGTTGAGCATAAGCGTGATGTGGTGATTTTGCTTGATTCTATTACACGTTTGGCGCGGGCCTATAACACTGTGGTGCCATCTTCGGGTAAAGTATTGACCGGCGGTGTTGACGCAAACGCCCTGCAACGACCAAAACGGTTTTTTGGTGCGGCCCGCAATATCGAAGAAGGTGGGTCATTGACCATTATTGCCACCGCGCTGATCGAGACTGGATCGCGCATGGATGAAGTTATTTTTGAAGAATTCAAAGGCACGGGTAACAGCGAAGTCATTTTGGATCGTAAATTATCTGACAAACGGACATTCCCAGCGATTGATATCACCAAATCTGGGACACGTAAGGAAGAATTGCTTGTTGATAAGGGCACATTGGCCAAAATGTGGGTATTGCGCCGCATTTTGATGCAAATGGGGCCAGTTGATGCCATGGAATTTTTGGTCGATAAGCTGAAAAATTCAAAAAGCAATGATGATTTCTTCGACCA
>CAJWSS010000029.1:0-13436 GCA_913045915.1 uncultured Alphaproteobacteria bacterium
ATCCAGAATGGGAAAGATAGAGATGAGCGCGGCGGCCAAAACCGTATTTCTGTTCTGCGATGGCGAGTTTATTACAAGTTCTACCATGTATGGGCCAACCAACACCGACCAATTTGACGGGGCATTATATCTATCAGTAGAGGCTGATGATTTTGCCGTGCGGAGGGTCAAATTACTGCCGTTTGAACGCAGTACCCGCTTGGCCGTCATTGACCTGATGCCAAACCCCCGATCAACTGATGATGGCCAGGTGACGGTATTCACCTCAACCGAAGATGAACTGGTGATTGAGCGAACTGAGGCGCGGGGCAAAATGGTCAATGCGCTGGTTGGCGATGACCCGTTGGCGTTCGCCGCAGAATCGCTGCATGTGATGCATTTGCGGCTGAACAGATTTTCTGGCTGTATCATGATTTCATAGCAATATCATCAGGTGTGTGAGGTCAAGCCAGAGGGCGCCTTGCGTAGCATAAAAAAACGCTACAGCAATTCAAAAACCTTCTCGGCTGATTGCAATACGATGAAACAGCGCATTTTTTAGCGGATGCGCCGCAACGGCTATTGCGGGGTGCCGGTGGCGGCGGCCTGAATGGTGGCTTCGATAAACATGTCTTTGTTCGATGCCAGCGGCACCAGTTTTATATCTTCGGTCATCTCAATCGTGACGGCGGTGGCACCAGCACTTAAAGCGCGGGATGTGGCCAGCTGGGTGGCGGCCGCGCGTGCTTGATCCAGCGCCTCGTCCATAATGCCAAAATCGGCCGGGCCTTGCGGCAGATGCACGCGGAATTTGCCTTCAGTTGGCTGGGTGACGGTGATCATCACCCGCTGGCGGACAGACCCGACAGCGGCACCAACCGCGCCAGCGACTTCGGCATGGGGCGGCACCGCCAGATCAATATCAAGCAACGCCGCGACATGCGGATAATGCGTGGCGGCGGATGCGCCAAGTGCCGCCAGCTTGGTGCCAAGCCGCATAGAGATGCTGACCAGATTGTCATCATCAGGTTTTTTGATGAAGCTGTTGATCAATAGCGGATTTTGGCTGACCGTATTTTCACCCGCGCCTTGATGCGCCAGCGCCGCATCCATCAGCGCGATGGCTGACCGCCGGTGCAATTCAGCAAGTGTCATGCTGGCAAGCTGTTGTGCATCTGGGGCTGTTGCGGTGCCAAGCCCGTTTCGTTGCCGCGCCATCAGTTTGGCACCAAGCCATGCGGCGTCACTGTCAAATTCGGTAAAATCGCCTGTCACATGGGCGGCGTCGGTTGGGGTAAAGGCGGCAAGCCCCAACAGACCACGGCTGATCAGTCTGTCAACCGCGCCAAGTGCCAATTGCGTGGCGGCCAGATCGGGAATCGCTGACGGCCCGCTGGCCAATGCTTTTTCGGCTAGTCTGGCTTCGGACCGGGTCAGCCAATTTGGCACGCCATCTGGCATGATCGGAAATACAAATCGTCCATCGGTGATGGTTGGCACTGGCAGATCTAATTGGGCCTGCATTTGCTGTTTAATCTGTGGGTGTGTGCGAGCCATAAGCGCCAGCGGCACGGCGCGGCGCGGCCCTAAATTCAGCCCGCTTAATCGGCCGCGTGCAACATGTGTGACCTCGCTATCGCCGCCAAGCCCGCATGTGCGGATTTCAGCCGCCTCAACCATGGTTTGCCAGCCGCCAACAAGAGCGCCTTCAGATTTCAGCCGTGGGGCACCATTATGCAGAAAGGCAATATCTGTAGTGGTGCCGCCAATATCAGCAACCAAAGCGCTGTCAGTACCGGCCAAAAACGCCGCCCCCGACAGGCTGGCCGCCGGGCCCGACAACACCGTTTCCACCGGGCGGGTGCGGGCAAAGCCGGACTCAAGCAACGACCCATCCCCCTTGACCACCATCAACGGGCAGGCAAGGCCCTGCTGTGTCATAATGGTTTCGGTCGCGGCGATCAGCCGTTCCAATAGATTGATCAGCCGTGCATTCAAAACTGCGGTTAACGCCCGGCGCGGCCCGCCAAGTGCGGATGATAATTCATGACTGCAGGTAACTGGCAGGCCGGTTGTCTCGCGTAATATATCACGCGCGGCAATTTCATGTGCGGGATTGCGTGTTGCAAAATGCCCGGCAACGGCAAAGGCCGAAACGTCAGCCGCCATTGCGGCGGCGGCATTGGCGAGGGCGGCGCTGTCAAACGGGTCTTGCTGGCCACCATCAGCACGGTGCCCACCGGCAATAAATTGAACCGGGTCCTGCCCGATTGCACGCGCCAAATCGGCGCGTTCCAAGGCTTTGTCATCAAAGCCAATCATGAACAGGCCAACGCGCCCGCCAACCCCTTCAACCACCGCATTTGTTGCTAGGGTTGTTGATAATGACACCATGCCAATTTCTGATGCTGGGCCATCAAAGGCTTGCAGAATTTTGGCGATGGCACCGCCAAGGCCAATGGATAAATCATCCCGTGTTGTGAGCGCTTTGCCGGTTGCCAGCACGCGCCCACCGGCGGCATCTAGCAGGGCCGCATCAGTGTAGGTGCCGCCCGTATCCAAACCGATAACAAGTGTCATGCCATTTTGCCCATCTTTACTGATAACCGGGTCTGGGTGACTGATTATGCGGCGCGGTCATGGCCAGCAAAAAAATCAAGGATCCAGCCCCCAACGCGGCGACCATCATGCGGTTTTTGTAGCGAGATGCGGGCTTTGGCCGCGCGGTCTTTGCCGATTTTATCCTCGCGTATATCAATCAGCGCGTTGGTGTATGCGGGGGTAAATTCCGGATGTCCCTGTATCGCAAATACCTGTTTGCCAATGGCAAAGGCGGCGTTTTTACAAAAATCAGACTGCGCCAGCCTGACGGCGTCTGGCGGCAAGGTCATGACTTGGTCCTGATGCACATGGATAAGGTCAAGTTGGTCGATATCGCTGGGGATCCAGTCAACGGCGCCAACCATCTTGATTGGCATTGTGCCAATACCCCAGCCATCATCAAATTTAGCCGCATGTCCCCCCAGCGCATGCGCCACAATCTGATGGCCGAAGCAAATCCCGACAAGCGGTTTGCCAGCGGCGAAAATTTTTCGGATAAATGCCATCAATCTGGGGATAAAGGGGGCATCATCATAGACCCCATAGGCTGACCCCGTGACCAGATAGCCATCATAATCATCTACTGATTGTGGGAACACATCATCAATCACCGGGACGATTGAAAAGCGAAAATCAGCGCTATTTGGCTGATCTGCAAACAATGTTTCAAACATGTCGGGGTAATCGTGAAATTCCGCCGGCATGTCTGGGTTGGTGCGTCCAGCTTCCAAAATGGCAATATGCATATCATGTCCCTTGAATTGACCGTGTGACTATTTAAAAGATCTGGCTGGTCTTGGTTGTTGTGCTGGCGGCAAGCTGATGTCGTAATTCGGCCAGTATGAACATACGGATTGCTGATGACAGACCGCCAACGCGCTCTTTATCAATCATCTGTACAAGACTGGCCACGGATTGTTGGCGCGCTTTGGCAATGTCATTTAAAGCGACCCAAAACGGCTCTTCCAGCGAAATGCTGGTGCGGTGCCCGTGTATTGTCAGCGATCTTTTTTGCATGACAGCCCATCTTATTTTATCGTCTTCAGACTAGCGGGTGAAAGCCCCCACTAATTCAAGGTGGTTACTATAACTGAATTGATCAACTGGCTGAACCCAATCCAAGGTGAAGCCGGCGGCGGTCAGACAGGCGGCATCTCTGGCAAAGCTGGCTGGATTACAAGACACCATGGCAATGGTGGCAACATCCGCATCGGCAAGCTGGTGACATTGGGCAAGGGCACCGCTTCTTGGCGGGTCTATGATAACGCCGGTTATTTTGGTCAATTCATCTGGCAGTAACGGTACATCAAACAGATTGCGTTGCTTGATTGAAAGGCGGCTACCCTGACCAGCCGCGTCAACCCCAGCTTTTAACGCCGCCAAGGCGGCGCTATCTGATTCAACCGCCAGCACCGCTGAAAGCTGGTCGATCAGTGGCAGGCTAAGGGTGCCACACCCGGCAAATAGATCAGCAACATATGTATGGCCAGCCAGTATTTCGGCAACCGCCTGTTGCAAGCTGTGTTCGCCATGTTCGGTGGCCTGCAAAAACGCACCGGGCGGCGGGGTAACATCAATCGCGCCAAAACGCACCGTTGGTTGCGTTGGTGCATAGATTGTTAGGGGGCTGTCATGATCGTCAATGGATAATCTGGCAAGATGCTGGTCTGCCGACCACGCACATAAGGCGCGCTGTATGTCGGCTGTCCATAGGGGCTGTGCGGCGTTATTTTGCAGGTAGAGACAAAGGCCGGTATGGCTGGCGCCGGCGCCACTTGCCAGCAGATTTGCCTGGGCTTCGATTGTGCTACCAACTGGCAGGTAAGCCACGGCAAATTCGACTAAGGCTGTTTTCAAACTGGCAAGCCGTGGGTCAATGATGGTGCATCCATCAGGGTCTATAATATGCGCGCCCATGCGTTCGTGAAATCCAACCACGGCGGTGTCGGCAAGGCGTTTGATATGAAAGCTGGCACGGCGCCGGCTTTTTGCTGGTGAGATCAAAGCCGGGCGGATGGTGGCGGCGTTGACATGCACCCGTTCAAGATGGTGGGTAATCAGTTGATGTTTCCATCTGTCAATCTCGGTGGGTGTCCAATGTTGAAAACTGCACCCGCCGCATGCCGGAAACGCATTGCATTGCGGAGGCTGGCGCGAGGCGGCGGCACTTTTTAGTTCAAGAATACGTGCCTTTATCCCTTGTTTGCTGATGGATAATGGTTGGGCAATGATGGTCTCACCCGGCAGGCTGGCCGGCACAAAGACACTATAGTCCGCCT
The DNA here is from genome assembly GCA_913045915.1 of uncultured Alphaproteobacteria bacterium. GTDB lineage: Bacteria > Pseudomonadota > Alphaproteobacteria > Puniceispirillales > Puniceispirillaceae > UBA3439. The sequence continues at coordinate 4,860 of CAJWSS010000029.1, forward strand.
CTTGGTAATTATGCGTATAGCGCACTGTGCCAACACCATCACCGCGCCCGCCAATATGCGTGATGGTTACAGAAATCGGCGCGGCATTGCGGGGCAAACGGCCTTCATTTCGTGCGTTTCTTTTATGTGACGATCGACGAGAACGAACGGCCATACTCTATCCTTTATCAACCTAATCATCTGCTGGTTTGCCGCACGGGCGGCTGATATCGCCGGGCGATTGCGCGGTTAATTCTGGCGGTGCGCGGCAAATCTGGCCGCTTCGGACAGCGCGTCAAGCAGGGCCGTGATAGCGCTGGTTTGGCCGGTATTGGTCTGATCGGCAATACGGTCAAGCGCGGCGGCGGCGGCCCCGGCATATTTCTCCGCTTCGGTCACACTGCGGTCAATCGCGTCATAGCGGTCTAAAATGCGGCAGGCGGTGTCAAAATCACCATCGGCAAACGCCCCGTCACCAATAGTTCTCTGCCAAAAATCACGTTCTGCATCTGTGCCGTCGCCATAGGCGATGATCAGGGGCAGGGTGATTTTCTGATCAAGGAAATCATCACCGCTATTTTTGCCCATGGCATCAGACGACAGGCTGTAATCCATGGCGTCATCCATAATCTGAAATGCCATACCAAGTTGCAGGCCATAATCATGTGCCGCGTCAATCACCGTCTGGTTGGCACCGGCGACTTCGGCACCAGCGGCGGCGGCGGCGGCAAATAAAATCGCGGTTTTATTGCGAATCACATCAAGATAATCATCTGCCTTTGTGCCGGGGACACCGGCGATTGTCATTTGTTTAATCTCGCCTTCGGTGATGCGGGCAGACGCATGGCTTAACCGCCCTAAAACTGACAGGTTGCCAGTTTCAACCATCAATTCAAACGCCCGCGCAAACAGAAAATCCCCCACCAAAACAGACGCATCATTGCCCCACAAGGCGTTGGCGGTATCGCGCCCCCGCCGCAATTTCGATTCGTCAATCACATCATCATGCAACAACGTGGCTGAATGGATAAATTCAACCGCCGTGGCCAGACCAATGGCATGCGGGCTTCCCCCCGCTAAACCAGCCCCAGCCAGCGTTAATAATGGCCGCAATCGCTTGCCGCCAGCCGCGATCAAATGACCCGCTAATTCCGGCACCAGCGGCACATCGCTGGCCATCCTCTCGATAATCCGCGCATTCACTTTTTCCATCTCGCCAGCCAGCAATGCCACCAGTGGCGCTAGCGATGGCGCGGCTTGCGGGGTGTTTGTCGATGCGGTGTTCATCTGACCTGTCTCTTGGCTTTACGTCTCTTGCTCTTGTGTCTCTTGCCTTTGCGGTATCACGCGGGAACCATGAAGCGAGATGTACCTGTCGGCGGCGCATCCAGCAAGTAAAAACCGGTATGATGCCGGTGCGGTATTTTCGCACTGGGGGCTATAAACTCTTGGTGAATGAACCCGCCTGCGGCATAATTTTATCCCATGGTCACTTTGCTGCGAACAACAAATCTGGTGCGCTTGTCTTTTTTGCAGGCGTTGTTGCGCGATTCGGCGATTGAGGCGCAGGTGTTTGACGCCAATATTTCAGCGTTAGAAGCAGGTATTGGCGCGTTTCCCCGCCGCCTGATGGTTGATGAGGGACGCCTACTTGCGGCCAAAACCATTTTGGCTGATGCAGGTGAATTATATGATGATTGATCCGGCCCGGCCCATCTTGCCTGATCTGCCTGATGGGTTCGAGGTCACGCATGATCATTTGCTTGACCAGCAGGTGCATATTACCCAGCCAAAAACTGGCTACCGGGTGGGAAGTGATGCGGTGCTGGCGGCGGCCAGTTTGACGGCAGGACGCGGCCGGGTGCTTGACCTTGGTGCCGGTGTTGGCGGCATCAGCCTATGTATCGCGAGGCGGCTTTCTGGGGTGCACGTCACCGCTGTCGAAATTGACCCGGTGGCCGCGGCTTTGGCCCGCTATAATGTGGCGTTGAATGGCCTGGACCAGCAGGTGCGGGTGGTTGACGCCGATATCACCGCCATGCCAGCTATGCTGGCCGATAGTTTTGACCATGTGATTAGTAACCCGCCTTATCATCACAAAGCCGGTACCCGTCCGCGTCATGCGGCGCGGGCAATGGCGCATATGGGGGCTGATACAGATTTACATGATTGGGTCAAAGCGGCGGTATGGGCCGCCAAACCGCGTGGGCGGATCAGCTTTATTTGCCGGGCTGACCGGGCGGCCGAACTGATTGGGCTGTTTGATCGGGCCGGGGCAGGCGAAACCCTGCTATTTCCTTTGTGGTCGCGGCCGATGAGTCCGGCCAGCCGGGTGATCATACAACTGCGGAAAGCGGTGCGCGGGCCGGGGGCTATTTTGCCCGGGCTGATTGTGCATAATGACGATGGTAGCTTTACCGAAGCGGCGCAGCATATTATGAAGGGAGGCGGGTTGTATATGGTGCATCCGGCACGCGCAAAGTGACCTGTCTTCAGCCGCACGAAACAGAGGAAAGGTGAATAATGGGCCTTATGTCGTCTTTATTATTTTGGCGCCGCAAATCACCCATCGTGCCGGTGGTGCGCTTGAGCGGTGTGATTGCCGCCCGGCAGTCGCTGGGGCGGCGGGGCCTCTCGCTAGAGGCGGTTGAACCGCAATTAAAACGGGCATTTTCGGTCAAACAGGCAAAAGCCGTTGTACTGCTGATCAATTCGCCGGGTGGATCGCCGGTGCAATCTGCATTGATTGGCAATCGTATCCGCCAGCTGGCGGCGCAGGCCGATATACCGGTGATTGCCTTTTGCGAGGATGTCGCGGCCAGTGGCGGTTATTGGCTGGCGGCGGCGGCAGATGAAATTTTCGCCAATCCAGCATCAGTGGTGGGGTCAATCGGCGTTTTATGGGCCGGGTTTGGGTTTGACAAACTGCTTGAGCGGGTCGGGGTTGACCGGCGGGTCTATACCGCGGGGGATGCGAAATTAACCTTGGATCCGTTTCAACCTGAACGTGATGAGGATGTTGCGCGGCTCAAATCGTTGCAGGCTGATATTCATGACCAGTTTATTGCCCATATAGAATCGCGCCGCGGGTCGCGTCTGAAAGGCGATCGCAAAGATTTGTTCAGCGGCGCCTTTTGGACCGGACAACGTGCGCTCGATCTGGGGCTGGTCGATGGGCTTGGCGATTATCGTCAAGTTATCGCCACGCGGTTTGGCGATAAAACCGAATTTTTAATGATCGAACCAAAACGGAAATTGTTGTCGCTTGGCGGTGGGGGGGTGTCTGCCCATCTTGCCAGTTCGGTATTTGGCGATGTTGCCGCACATGCAGTTGAGCGTGCCTATTTTGCACGATATGGCCTATGATCCCGTCACTGCCAAAATTGCTCGGTCTGATCGCCATTATCTGGGTCGTATGGACGCTGTTCCGCATCTATGAAACACGGCAGGCGGCGATCCGTGCCAATCAGACAAAAGATGATGAGGCCGCGGGCCGCCGTGATCGGTCTGATCCTAACCATTCGGTTGAATTACGCGAATGCAAACAATGTGGGGCGTGGGTCAGTGGGGAAAATTGTGGGCGGGAAAACTGCCCCTATTAAGGCTGGTTCGACTTGCTTTTCACCGGCATTTGCGGCTAGGTTGCGGCGATGGTTTTGAAACATGATACCCCGAGATAAGGTGACGGGCTACCGTCGCCGGTCAGGCCAAGATGACACGTACTGATTTTCAATCTATCATCCTGAATTTACAGAATTATTGGGCCCAGCAAGGGGCTGTGATCCTGCAACCCTATGATATGGAAGTTGGCGCCGGCACATTTCATCCGGCAACAACCTTGCGCGCGCTCGGGCCGGATGCGGTATGGCGCGCCGCCTATGTTCAGCCATCGCGCCGTCCGGCTGATGGGCGCTATGGTGAAAATCCAAACCGGCTTCAGCATTATTATCAGTTTCAGGTGATATTCAAACCATCACCGGCCGAGTCACAGGCGCTTTACCTTGGATCGCTCAAAGCCATAGGCCTTGACCCGGAGGCGCATGATATCCGTTTTGTCGAGGATGATTGGGAATCGCCAACATTAGGGGCATGGGGACTTGGCTGGGAAGTATGGTGCGATGGCATGGAAGTGTCGCAATTTACGTACTTTCAGCAAGTTGGCGGCATTGAATGCCAGCCGGTGCCGCTTGAATTAACCTATGGTCTGGAACGGCTGGCCATGTTTATTCAGGGTGTGGACAATGTCTATGACCTTGATTGGGATGGGGTGCCGGCAAGCGAAGGCGGCAAGGTCTATGGCGATATTTTCAAACGCGCTGAAGTGGAATTTTCAGGGTGGAATTTTGAACATGCCGACACTGATATGCTGTTGCAGCATTTTCGCGATGCCGAAGCTGAATGTGGGCGCTTGCTGAGTTTGGATAAACCGTTGGCGCTCCCCGCCTATGACCAATGTATGAAGGCCAGCCATTATTTTAATATGCTTGATGCGCGCGGGGTGATTTCTGTGACTGAACGCGCTGCCTATATCGGGCGGGTGCGGGCGTTGGCACGCGGTTGTTGTGAGGCCTGGATCGGGGCAGATGAGGCGGTGTCGCATGGCTGATTTGCTGATCGAACTTGTTAGCGAGGAAATCCCGGCAAGAATGCAAAATATGGCGGCGCAGCATTTTGCCACTGCTGTGCGTACCGCGCTTGATGATCTGGGTGTCTGGACAAATGATGCTGGTATCGACGGGCTTTGTGGGCCGCGTCATTTAGCGGTTTATGCCAGCGGTATTGCCGTTGCCCAGCCTGATCGCGTGATTGAAAAACGCGGCCCGCGTGTTGATGCACCAGAGGCGGCGATTGCCGGATTTGTTGCATCTGCCGGGGTCCCGCGCGAGGCGCTGATTGAAGAAGATACACCAAAGGGCCGGTTTTTCTTTGCGCGCAATCATGTGACAGGCGCTGATACACAGTCACTGCTTGGCGATATCGTTACGTCCATTCTGACAGAATTTCCCTGGCCAAAAAGCCAGCGATGGGGCCGCGGCAGTTTTCGTTGGGTGCGCCCCTTGCACCGTATTAATATCCTGTTTGATGGGCAGGCCTTGGCTGGTAGTTTTGATCTTGGTGGCGGAGAGAAACTGGCCTTTGGTACAACAAGTTGCGGGCATTATTTTGAATCGCCCGATGATATCAGCCTTGATGGTGTTGGCTCGCTTGCTGACTTCAAACAGCGTCTTGCGCTGGCGCATGTGATTATTGATCAATCAGATCGGCACGCCGCCATTATTGACGGGGCAAAATCACTTGCCGCAAGCGTTGGGTGCACGCTGGATGAAGCCCAGCTTGGAGGCTATATTCAAGATATTGCCGGGCTGGTTGAATCGCCAACAGCCCTTTTGGGGCAAATTGAAGAGCGGTTTATGCGTTTGCCGCCAGAATTATTGCAAGCGACCATCGCGACGCATCAAAAATATATCACATTGCAGGACCAGTCCGGCAAGTTCTCGCCCTACTTCATTGTTGTGTCAAACCGGCAATCTGACCCCAAACGGGATCAGGTGATTATGGCGGGCAACCAGCGGGTGTTGCGGGCACGGCTTGCTGATGCTGAATTTTTCTGGCAACAGGATCAAAAGCAACGGCTGGACTCCTATGTTGCGCCATTACAAGCGGTAACTTTTTATGAGGGCTTGGGCGATCTTCATGCCAAGGCGCTGCGGCTTGAAAAACTTGCTACGATGTTGGCGCCCTATATCGATGGTTGTGATGCCAAGCATGCTGGGCGTGCTGGGTGTCTTGCCAAGGCTGATTTGGTGACCGGTATGGTCGGCGAATTTCCCGAATTACAGGGTATTATTGGTGGTTATTACGCCCGTCACGATGGCGAGGCAGATAGCGTTGCGACAGCCATTGCCACACATTACCGCCCACAAGGCCCGGCAGATGATGTGCCGGAAACGCCAACCGCCAAGGCGGTGGCACTGGCCGATAAGATTGATACGCTTGTTGGATTTTTTGGTATTGGTGCAAAGCCAACAGGGTCAAAAGACCCGTTTGCTCTGCGCCGCGCCGCACTTGGCGTGATCCGCATTATCCTTGATGGCGAACTGTCATTACCGCTGGCAACGCTCTTGCAAAAAGCGGCGGAAAATTACCAGTTTGATGCTGTCGATGAAGATCTATTACCATTCATCCGCGATCGGTTGCGGGTGTATTTGCGTGACCAGAATATGCGGCATGATGTGGTGGCGGCGGCCTTGGCCGATGCCTCTGGTGATGATGTATGCCGTATGGCAGATGAAGCAAGATCGCTGGCTGGTTTTTTAGCAGATGGAGAGGGGGCTGGTCTGATGGCCGGCTGGCGCCGGGTCAGCAGCATGCTGTCAGCTGAAGAAAAAAAGGCGAAAACGGCATTTTCGGCAACCACTGATCCAACGTTATTCAATGATATTGAACAGCGCCTGCACAAAGCCCTCATCGCGGTGCCCGATAACGGCGTTGATTTTTCTGTGCAATTGACGGCGCTTGGACAACTGCGCTTGCCAATTGATGCGTTTTTTGATGGCATTGTCGTGAATGATGATGACCCAGCCATTCGCCTGAATCGTCTTGGTTTATTGGCGGCGATACGCGAAAAAATGTTAATGGTGGCGGATTTTTCAAAAATAGAAGGCTAGAAATGACATGACAAAATGGGTGTATAATTTCGGCAAGTTAGGCACCGATGGTGACTCGTCAATGCGCAACCTCTTGGGCGGAAAGGGCGCTAATTTAGCTGAAATGAGTGGGATAGGCCTGCCGGTACCGCCGGGGTTCACTATCAGCACGGACGTATGCACTCATTTTTACGATCATGACCGGTCATATCCTGAATCGCTTGATGCTGAAGTGCGGGCCGCCATTGCCAAAATAGAGGCTGAAACCGGCAGTGTGTTTGCCGATCCACAAAACCCATTGCTTGTTTCTGTGCGGTCCGGGGCGCGGGCATCCATGCCCGGCATGATGGATACAGTTTTAAATCTGGGTCTAAATGACGCGACCGCGGCCGGTTTAGCAAAACATGCCAACGACAGCCGCTTTGCCTATGACAGCTATCGCCGTTTTATCCAGATGTATGGCGATGTTGTGATGGATGTTGACCATGGGCTGTTTGAAGACGCGCTTGAAGATATGAAACGTGATCGTGGTCTAATCAATGATACGGATTTGACCGGCGATGATATGATGGCGCTTGTTGATATCTATAAAGATATCGTTATGGACGAGATGGAAACGCCGTTTCCCCAAGACCCATGGGAACAATTATGGGGCGCTATCGGGGCCGTGTTCACCAGCTGGATGAACACCAGGGCGACCACATACCGCCGGCTGAATAATATTCCCGCAGCCTGGGGCACCGCGGTGAATGTGCAGGCCATGGTGTTTGGCAATATGGGTGATGATTGTGCGACTGGCGTTGCCTTTACCCGCGACCCGTCAACCGGTGAAAACAGTTTTTACGGCGAATTCCTGATTAACGCGCAGGGCGAAGATGTTGTGGCCGGCATTCGCACACCGCTGCCGCTGACCATAAAAGAACGTGAAAAATCCGGTAGTAGCGCTACGTCACTGCAAGAGGCCATGCCAGAGGTGTTTGCCCAGCTTGATGATGTGCGCGCGCGGCTAGAGGCACATTACCGCGATATGCAGGATTTGGAATTCACCGTGCAACAAGGCACGTTGTATATGCTACAGACGCGCAGTGGCAAACGCACCGCCGAGGCGGCCTTGCGGATGGCTGTTGAAATGGCTGAAGAAAACCTGATCAGCAGGGATGAAGCGCTGTGCCGGATTGATGCTAATGCGCTTGACCAGTTGCTTCACCCAACACTCGATCCAAAAGCTGAAAAAACAAGTCTAACGCGGGGTTTGCCAGCCTCGCCCGGAGCGGCCTGTGGCAAGATCGCGTTAAGTGCTGACCGCGCTGAAGAAATGGCAGCAGCTGGTGAAACTGTCATTTTGGTGCGGCTAGAAACAAGTCCAGAGGATATTCATGGAATGAATGCTGCTGCGGGAATTTTGACTGCGCGTGGCGGGATGACCAGCCATGCCGCGGTAGTTGCGCGCGGTATGGGCCGTGCCTGTGTCTGCGGTGCGGCTGATTTGCGCTTTGATGAAGTTAGTGGCAAGATTTCCATTCAGGATCAGGTGCTGACCGAAAGTGATTTGATTACCATTGATGGGGCTACAGGTGATGTTTATTCCGGCGCTGTTGATACCATTCAGCCGAAAATGTCGGGGGCATTTGGCACCATTATGAAATGGGCAGACGATCGGCGGCGGCTTGGTGTTCGCGCGAACGCCGAAACCACAACAGATGCCCAAGTGGCACTTGATTTTGGCGCTGAGGGTATTGGCCTTTGCCGTACTGAACATATGTTTTTCGATGTGGATCGAATCATTGCCATGCGGCAGATGATTATTGCCAATGACACCAACGGCCGCGAAGCGGCGCTGGCAAAATTATTACCTATGCAGCGAAAAGATTTTGAGTCGTTATTTCGCATTATGGCAGGACGGCCCGTTCCCATACGCTTGCTTGATCCACCCCTGCATGAATTTTTGCCA
>CAJWSS010000030.1:0-13389 GCA_913045915.1 uncultured Alphaproteobacteria bacterium
CTGAAAGTCACTGCGGCGTATCGGTTCAAAAATAAGTGCCAGATCTGTTTCAAGTGATGCCAAAGCCGCTTCTGCCGCTTCACCATGCTGGCGGCTGATGTCAAATGTCACGGCATTATGCTCTGCTCGGTATCTGGCAATCACATCAGGCAGAAAATGGCGCAGTGTCTCGGCGCCACTTGCCACCCGCACATGCCCCCGCCGGATACCCGATAAATCTGCAATTTGCGATTGGACGCGGGCCAAATCAGCCTGTTGTGCGCGGATATGCTGAACAAATAGCTCGCCAGCCGTATTCAGACGCACGCCAGATGCCAGCCGTTCAAACAGGGGCTGGCCTATTTCGTCTTCAATCTGAAGAATACGACGATTCAATGCGGTCGAGGTGATGGCCAGTTTTTCGGCGGCTTTTCTGATTGATTTTTCCCGCGCAACCGCATCAACGAAGCGAAGTGATGTCATAAATCGCATGGGTTGTTCCTCTTTTGACCTTGGAAAATAGATTGGACTGTAGGCACTCAAATCACGTGATGCAAAAAAAGCAGCGCTTCACTGCATTTTTAGCAGGATTAATACACGCCTTCAACTGCTAACTAACAGTCGTCGAGTGCCACTCGATTGGTTCGGCGGCGCCATCGGAGATTTTCCGTGAAGGCCGCCACGAGCAAACGCAAACAAGCATTCATAAGAAAGAAACGAGTTTGCGCGATATCAAGAAAGGTAAAGAAATGAAATACATCGTTGCAATCATACAGCCCGGAAAGGTTGAAGCGGTTTATAACGCGCTTTTAGAGATCGGTGTAAGCGGCCTGACAACAACTGAGGTTCATGGTTATGGACGTCAAAAAGGCAAGACTGAAATGTATCGTGGCGCAGAATACACTGTCAATTTTCTGCCAAAAATGAAAATTGAGGTTGCTGTCAGTAGCAAAATGGCAGGCAAGGTAGTTGCCGCCATCAAGACAGCATCGGAGAGCGGTAAAATCGGTGACGGTAAAATCTTCACGTTAGATTTGGCCGATGCAATGCGAATTCGGACAGGCGAGACAGGCGCTGAAGCGCTTTAATACAGGCTTAGAGGAAATAAAATGTTTAAACTTAATCTAAAATCAATGTTGCTGGCAGCTGTTTTTGGCCTGTTAGCTACTCCTGCACTAGCTCAAGAAGTTCCGGAGCATGGTGTCTACATTCTTAATTCGCTCCTTTTTCTGATGGCGGGTTTTCTAGTTATGTTTATGGCCGCGGGTTTTTGTATGTTGGAAGCTGGCCTCGTCCGCTCCAAGAACACAACCATGCAGCTAACTAAAAATGTTTCGTTATTCTCAATCGCTGCCGTTGGCTATTATCTTGTAGGCTACAATTTGATGTATCCGCTTGGTACCTGGTCAGTTGAGGGCGTGCTCTCGGGCGTGTTCGGGGTTGCGATAATGGAGGCAGTTGGTATCACTGCAGATGCTGCTGACGATATTTCATATGCTACAACTGGTTCAGATTATTTCTTCCAGCTGATGTTCTGCGCAGCGACTGCCTCGATAGTATCTGGTGCGCTAGCTGAGCGGATAAAACTTTGGCCATTCTTGTTGTTCACGCTCATTTTGACCGCCATCATCTATCCGGTGCAAGCTAGTTGGAAATGGGGTGGTGGCTTCCTCGATGAAATGGGATTTTTGGACTTCGCCGGCTCAACAGTGGTGCATTCAGTTGGTGGCTGGGCCGCTTTGGCAGGCGCCCTTATTTTAGGCCCGAGAATTGGAAAATACAAAGACGGTAAAGTTGTTCCGATGCCTGGCGCAAACCTGCCGATCGCTACCCTTGGAGTGTTTATTCTATGGCTTGGATGGTTTGGTTTTAATGGCGGATCGCAACTTGCGATGGGCACTGTAGGTGATGTCGCAGACGTATCGCGCATTTTCGCAAACACTAATGCAGCAGCAGCAGGTGGAGCTATCGCGGCATTGATCTTGACACAAGTGGTTTACGGTAAGGTCGACCTTACGATGGTACTAAACGGCGCTTTGGCTGGTTTGGTCTCAATCACGGCTGAGCCATTGACGCCAACACTCGGTGTCGCAACCCTAATTGGTGCTGTTGGCGGCCTGATCGTGGTCTTCACCGTCCCTATGCTGGACAAGTTTAAGATAGATGATGTTGTCGGTGCTATTCCTGTGCATTTAATTGCTGGCATATGGGGAACATTAGCGGTACCGCTAACAAACTCAGACGCCAATTTTGGCACACAAATTATCAGTATTTTGATTGTGGGTGTGTTCACATTCTTGGTCTCTGGTGTTGTTTGGTACACCATCAAGTCAGTGGTTGGGATCCGTGTGTCAGAATCTGATGAAGTAGCCGGTCTTGATAAGTCCGAATTGGGTATGGAGTCTTATCCAGAATTTTCGCGCTAGCATCTAAAAAAATATACTAGTCAGCCTCCAGGTCAAAACCTGGAGGCTGTTTTACGTCTGACAAAAATACAAATTTTGTTTACCGACTTTGAATGCAGCCTTGGCTGTAATAAAGCTATCTCATAACGCAGGATGGCTTTACATTTCAAAAGCTGAGACTTACCATCCGCCCACTATCTTGGTGCGTATTGTGTTATGCGTGACGCGCCATAACTTTATTGTCGGGCGTTTCATGACCAAACCGCAACCCGCCACATCTTTGCAGAAAACGCCGGTTCTCAACGCTGTTGATCTCACCAAATCATTTGGCGATTTCCGCGCGAATGATGCGGTTTCATTTTCGATACAGCCCGGTGAAATTCATGCTCTGCTTGGGGAAAACGGGGCCGGTAAATCGACTTTCGTGAAACTTGTATATGGTCTGTTGCAACCGGATGAAGGGCAGATTTTCTGGCAAGGCCAGCCGGTAAATATTTCTGGTCCTCTGCAGGCACGCCAACTCGGCATCGGCATGGTGTTCCAGCATTTTTCACTGTTTGAGTCATTGAGCGTGGCTGAAAATATCCAACTTGCCTTGCCAGCTGGCGAAACTTTAGCGGCGTTGTCAGACCGGATCCGGGCAATGTCTGATGCCTATGGTTTGGCGGTTGACCCAGATGCCTATATTCACAATCTGTCTGTTGGCCAGCAACAGCGCGTAGAGGTGATGCGGTGTTTGCTACAAAACCCGTCGCTGCTGATTATGGATGAGCCCACATCAGTGCTGACACCGCAAGAAACAGACCAGCTATTTTCGGTTTTGCGACACTTCGCTGAAAACGGTATGGCGGTGTTATTTATTTCGCACAAACTGGATGAAATCCGCGCTTTGACGAGCCGCGCGACAGTTTTGCGCCGGGGCCGCAATGTCGGCACGGTCGATACCAAACAAAATAGTAACCGGCAATTGGCCGAATTGATGGTTGGTCGCGAAGTGTCTGATGTCACCCGGCAGTCAGCGCCGCCTAATGCCAAGGCTGTGTGTGTCATCAAAAATTTGCAACGGCCAAAACCAACGGCTTTTTCAGTATCATTGAAAGACATTTCATTGTCAGCCAGTGCCGGTGAAATACTCGCGATTGCGGGTGTTGCTGGCAATGGACAGGATGAAATCATGGCGGTCCTGTCCGGTGAATGGCGGCCCCCATCTGCTGACGTCATTTTACTGGATGGGCAGGATATAAGCCATATGGGCCCAGCCGCGCGGCGGCGTGTTGGCGTTGGTGTTGTGCCCGAAGAGCGTAATGGTCACGCCGCGATCCCATCAATGAGCTTGTCAGATAACGCCTTGCTGACCAATCATTCGCTTGGCGCAACCGTACGCTATGGGGTGATTGACAGTGCCGTCACAAAATCAATTGCGGCAGATGTCATCCAGACATTTGATGTCCGCGTGCCGTCAGATGATCCAATGGCGGCATCATTATCCGGTGGAAATTTACAAAAATTTGTTGTCGGGCGCGAAATTATAAAATCACCCCGCTTACTGGTGGTGGCGCAACCGACATGGGGTGTTGACGTGGGGGCGGCTGTGTCGATCCGCAAATCGATGCTGGACCTTGCGGCACGCGGCTCTGCCGTCATTATGATCTCGCAGGACCTTGAAGAAGTGTTTGCGATTGCACATAAAATTGCGGTGTTGCATGGCGGGCGCTTGTCTGGGGTGATGCCAGCCAGCCAGGTCACCGCCGAACAAATTGGTGTATTGATGGGCGGCGGCTTCGATAGGCAAGGTGCGCGCGCATGATTTCTATGACCCCGCGAAAAGATATTTCACTTCAGCGCACTTTGTTGACGCCGCTGGTGTCGATACTTATGACATTATGCGTAGGGGCGACTATTTTTGCGGTTCTTGGATATGATCCGCTTGCATCCCTTTATCAGTTTTTTATCGCACCATTATCGCGTCCTGATCAGGTAGCAGATTTATTTGTCAAAGCCTGTCCATTGATTATCACGGCAACCGGGCTGGTTTTTTGTTATCGGGCAAATGTCTGGAATATCGGGGCAGAGGGTCAGATTGTGATGGGTGCGGTCTGTGCCGGTGGTGTTGCGCTGTTTGTGCCCGCTCTTCCCGAAATTCTGCTGATGCCAGCGATGATCCTGGCTGCGATTATCGGCGGCATGGCATGGGCGCTGATTGCGGGTATTTTAAAAGTGCGGTTTAACACCAATGAAATTTTAGTGTCATTGATGCTGACATATGTGGCGGCTCTATTTATTGATTGGCTTGTTCGCGGGCCATGGCGCGACCCACAATCCTTTGGCTTTCCCTTGACCAAATCCTATGACGAAGCGGCGTTAATCCAGCGTGTTGATGTGCCGGGCATTGGCACATTAGGACAGTTGCATTGGGGCGTGCCGGCGGCATTGGCGCTGGCGGTGGTGGCCTATTTTGTGATGTCACGCACTCTGTTCGGCTTTCAGGTCAAGGTGATGGGTGATGCCCCCAGGGCGGGGGTGTTTTCTGGGTTTAGTACGGCACGCACAACCCTTGGTGTATTCTGTATTTCCGGGGCTTGTGCGGGTGTGGCTGGTATGGTCGAAGTATCAGCAAATATGGGGCAACTTCAGCCCGAAGTGTCCTTTGGCTATGGGTTCACTGCCATTATCGTGGCGTTTTTGGCGCGGCTAAACCCGCTTGGGGTGATTGCGGCGGGTTTGGTTATTGCGTTGGCTGAATTAGGCGGCGATAGCGCGCAAATGGCGCTTGGCATGCCAAAGGTCGTCACCGGCGTGTTCAAGGGCATCTTGTTATTCATGCTGTTAGCGGGTGAGACCTTTAACCGCTTTCAATTGCGTATAAGCTGGCCAACGTTCAATCGGGCGTCACCGGCACGAGGGCGCTGATCATGGATGCCTTGGTTCTTACCGTTATTTTGACATCTGTGCCGTTGATTTTGGCGGCAACAGGTGAGTTGGTTGCCGAAAAAACTGGCGTTTTGAATTTGGGGGTAGAAGGCATGATGCTGATGGGCGCAGTGGCGGCATTTGCTGCGACCAGCCTGTCTGGCAATCCCTATTTTGGCATTACCGCGGCGGCATTTGCTGGCGGCATTACCGCGGGTGTATTTGCCATTTTTGCGCTGGGGCTGGCGACCAATCAGGTGGCAACTGGGCTGGCTTTGACTATTTTTGGTGCCGGGTTATCCGGGTTGGTCGGGGCGCCTTATGTTGGCGGTACGATTGAGGGGCTCGGTGTTCTGGCGATTCCATTTTTATCTGATCTGCCGGTGCTTGGCGGGTTGTTTTTCAAACTTGATTTTCTGGCGTATTTTTCCATCTTGATGCTGGGACTGGTTGGGTTTTTTCTGAACAACACCCGTGCGGGGCTGATCCTGCGCGCTGTTGGCAATAATCATGATTCAGCACATGCGCTTGGCTATTCGGTCTTACGGGTGCGTTGCTTCGCGGTTATATTTGGTGGAGTCATGGCTGGTTTGGCGGGGGCCTATCTGCCACTTGTGCTTACCCCGCATTGGTCAGAGGGAATGACAGCTGGGCGTGGCTGGATTGCGCTAGCGCTTGTTGTATTTGCATCCTGGATGCCATCGCGCATTCTAATCGGGGCATTGTTGTTCGGTGGCATTACTATTATGCAGCTAGTAGGACAGGCGCGTGGCTGGGAAATGCCATCACAATTTTTATCTATGCTTCCCTATCTAGCAACTATCGCGGTATTGGTGTTAATATCTCGTGACCGTAATTTTGCTCTCAAGCGTGCACCAGCGAACCTTGGCCGAATTTTCGTTGGCACTCGTTAAAAGTTAAATATTTAGAAAGGGAGGATTTCATGAAATTTCGAACCATAAAACTCACACTTAGAGCAGCATTAGCTGCGTTGGCGCTAGCATTCTTGCTTCCGAGCAGCTCTTTTGCAAAGGTGAAAGTGGGGTTTGTTTATCTTACTAACCCGGGTGATCATGGGTGGACATATGCCCATGAGGTTGGTCGACAGGATGTCATCAAACATTTTGGTGATAAAGTTGAGACAACGATCGTTGAAAATGTGCCAGAGGGACCTGATGCGACGCGTGTCATAAGAGATCTTGCTAGACAGGGCAATGATATCATCTTTACCACATCATTTGGTTACATGGACCCAACATTGAAAGTGGCTAAAGAATTTCCAGACATAAAATTTGATCATATAACTGGCTATAAGCGGGCGCCAAATATGGCGACTGGTAACATTCGTTTCTACGAAGGGCGTTATGTTCAAGGTGTTGTGGCTGGTCTAATGACGAAGAGCAATAAGATTGGCTACATAGCATCTTTCCCAATCCCAGAGGTCATTCAAGGCATCAACGCTTTTGGTCTCGGCCTGCGTTCTGTCAACAAAGATGCCACGGTGTCAGTGATCTGGGTGAATACATGGTATGACCCAGTAAAAGAGGCAGATGCAGCCAAGGTCCATATTGCCGAGGGTGCTGATATTTTGGCGCAACACACGGACAGCCCGGCGATGTTGCAAACAGCTGAAAAAGCTGGAGCCTTTGGTTTTGGGCAATCCAGTGATATGAAGGCTTTTGCGCCAAAGGCGCAATTATTTAGCTCTGTGAACAATTGGGGCCCATATTACATCTCTCAAATTCAAGCATTGATGGATGGCAGTTGGACCACAGGTGAAGGTCCAGACCATTGGGCCGGTAACACTTGGGCTGGCATGGCTGATGATTTTTTGGTGTTGAGTCCATTTGAAAACATGCCTGAAGATGTGGCAAAGGCCGCACAAAAGGCAGCAGATGATATCAAATCAGGCGCCAATAAAATTTTCACAGGGCCAATCCGGGATAACACTGGCGCGGAAAAGGTGCCGGCAGGAAAAACGCTGAATGATGGCGAATTGTTTACCACCCTAGATTACTATGTAGAGGGGATCGTCGGCAAAATCCCTGGCTAACAAGGCCGCAATTAATACCAACAAATCCGGCGGGCGCGGTCAGTCAGACTGGGCCCGCCTTGAAATATAATTTTTTTAATTATAATTTACTTAACTGCAATTCAGGGGTGCATTATCTGCATTGATTGACCATGTCAAAGACATCTGAAAAGCCAACCATTTTTGTGACAAGGCGCTGGCCTGATGCGGCTGAAGAGGCATTGAAACAATATTTTACCCCGACCTTTAATGAACGTGATGTCCCGCTGACAGCGGCACAAATAGCCGCTGGTTTTGCCAGCCATGACGCGCTGGCACCAACTGTGTCTGATCAGATCACAGCAGATATTATTTCGGCTGGTGCGGCTGGGTCTGGTCGGTTGATCGCGAATTTTGGCGTAGGGGTTAACCATATAGATTTATCAGCGGCGGCATCGGCTGGCCTCTCGGTTAGTAATACCCCGGGCGTGTTAACAGATGCCACGGCTGACCTGGCCTTGACGCTGATGCTGATGGTATCACGCCGGGCCGGTGAAGGTGAACGCGAATTGCGCGCTGGCGCATGGCATGGATGGCGGCCAACCCATCTTATGGGGCGGTCTTTGTCTGGCAAAACGCTTGGCATTATTGGTATGGGGCGGATTGGCAAGGCGGTGGCGCACCGTGCGGCGCTTGGCTTTGGCATGAAAATTATCTTTTTTAATCGTTCAAAAGTGACCGATATCACCGATTATGATGCCAAGCAAATTGATGATCTTGATGCGTTGTGCGCTCAGTCAGATTTTTTGTCGCTTCATTGTGCGGCAAGTGCCGATACATTTCATATTCTGAATGAATACCGGCTTCAGCGGATGCCGGCACATGCTTATGTGATCAATACAGCACGCGGTGATGTTATTGATGAAGCGGCTCTTGTCAGAGCGCTTCACAACGGCAGTATTGGTGGTGCCGGGCTTGATGTGTTTCAAGGAGAGCCGGATATTCATCCCGATATTCTGACAGCGCCAAATACCGTTTTACTGCCGCATCTTGGATCGGCGACGGTTGAAACGCGCACCGCAATGGGGTTGAAAGTGGTTGAAAATGCACGCGCCTTTTTTGCCGGTGAACGCCTGATTGATCCGGTTGTCTAGCGCGCATGAGTGACCATCTAGACCATAATGTTGCGCAGTTCGCTGGTTGGATACGGGCGGCGTTTGATGCGGCTCTATTGGCTGGACAACCGTTGCGGATTACGCAATCAGCCTGTCACGCTATTGCCGCGCCTACCGCGGTTATTGCTCTGGGCAAGGCGGCTGGGGCGATGGCGGAAGGTGCCCGCGCCGCTGGTGTCACCGCACCCGGAATCATTATCACCACCGATGAGAACCACCGCCAGATTGATGGGTTTGATTGTGTGGCCGCATCACATCCAGTGCCTGATGGGCGCGGCTTGCGCGCCGCAGAAAAAGTAATAGATCTGGTTACGCCTCTAACAGCAGATGACCATTTGTTGCTGTTAATCAGCGGCGGCGGGTCGGCTTTGTTGCCGGCACCGGCGGCTGGCATTTCGCTTGAACAGAAAATTGCATTGAATGATGCCTTGCTGGCAAGTGGGCTGGATATTCATGATATGAATGTGGTCCGGCGGTTATTTTCTAGATTAAAAGGCGGGCGGCTCGCACGGCTGGCGGCCCCGGCAAAAATCACGCAATTTTTGCTGTCTGACGTGCCGGGGGATCGGTTAGAGTCCATTGCCAGCGGTGTTGCCGTTGCCGACCCGGTGCCATTTGGCTACGCAAAATCCCTCGTCAAAACAAACCGCCTTGACCAGCTTGATTTTGTCGCAAGCCATATGGCGGCACTGGCAGATAATGATGATTTGGGGCCAGTGCGTCCGGGCGATCCATGTTTGGCAGGGGTGCATAGCGCTATTTTAGCCAGCAATGCGCAATGCCGTGATGCGGCGGCGGACTGGCTGGCCGAAAATCTGCCAGACATCACGCAATTTGATGCACCCGAATTAGCCGGTGAAGCCCAACAGATGGCGCGCCAGCTTGTGACGCAAATTTGTCAGCACCGGTCCAGTCAGGACGAGGTAAGTCAGGATCAAGCCGATCAAATTTTTGCACTGGTCAGCGGCGGTGAAACGGTGGTGTCTATGGATAGCACAAGCGCTGGACTTGGTGGACGGTCGCAAGAGCTGGCGCTTGCCTTTGCCTGTCAGATGCAACAGGCCGGTGACGCCGCACCGGCGTATTGGGCAATTTTGGCTGGGGGGACTGATGGCCGCGATGGGCCAACTGATGCGGCTGGCGGGATCGTGACGTCTAGTCAGAACTTTGACCTTGATGCGGCCATTGCGGCGTTACGGCAGCATGATAGTTATCATTTTCTGGCGGCGCAAAACAGCCTTGTCAAAACCGGGGCGACGGGCACCAATCTTGCTGATCTAGTTTTGATTATTTGGTCTGGGTGAGTGCGTAAGCGCCGCAGATCATCTGTGCCGGTGGCATTAAAATGTAATTTCAAAAACGGTGCGTTTGTGATTTTGAAATAATATTTCAAAGTGATTTTTGCTTGTCGTGGCCGAAACGTTAGTTCCGTCATGTTCATCCGTCTGCTATGCTGACACCGCTGTAAGCGCCCAGAGCGCGCGCAGAAACGGGAGCATAGATTGATGGCAGATAGCCAAGAGGTTTTTGAGCGTAACGACGACCAGTCTGACCGTTTGACCTCTTTGTATGGTCTGACGCCGAAGGTTGAGTCGGCCATCATTGACGCGGTGCAATCTGGGGCGGTGCATCGGCTTCGCACATTGGTGGCGCCGTTGCATCCGGCGGATCAGGCTGATTTGCTCGAACGGTTGCCAACCCGTAGCGCTACAGCCATGGTGCGGTTGCTTGGTGATCACCTTGACGCCGAAACCCTCACTTATGTTGATGAAACCACCCGTGAAGCCATTATCGGGGCGATTGGTACTGATGGTCTGGCGCGCCAGTTGCAAGATTTGTCAACCGATGATGCCATCACCATCATTGAAGAGCTTGAACAAGATGATTTGCAAGATGTGCTAGCGGCCTTGTCTGCAGAAGACCGGGTATTGGTCGAAGAGGGGCTGTCCTTCCCGGAAGATTCAGCCGGTCGATTGATGCAACGCGAAATCGTCACGGTGCCATCATTTTGGACTGTTGGCCAAACCATTGATTTTTTGCGCAGTGGCAAATCCGCCATTGAGGATTTCTATCTTATTTTTGTGACTGACCCGTCGCGTAAACCACTTGGTGAAATTGCGCTTAGCCGTTTGTTGTGTGCACAGAGACCGCGGCGCGTCTCGGAACTGATGGACACCGATTTCAGATCTATTCCGGTTGATATGGATCAGGAAGAAGTGGCGGTGTTATTCCGCCGCTATGGCATGGTGAGCGCCGGCGTTGTTGACCCGCATAACCGCCTTGTTGGTATGATTACCAACGATGATGTGATTGATGTGATTGATGAAGAAGCCGAAGAAGATTTATTGGCATTGGCCGGTGTTGGTGATGCCAATTTACGTTCTGGCTTGTGGGAAACTCTACATGGGCGCTCATCATGGCTGTTTATCAATTTGCTGACGGCGGTTTTGGCGTCCGCCGTGATTGGTGTTTTTGATGAAACAATCGAACAATTAGTCGCATTGGCTATATTGATGCCAATTGTGGCTTCTATGGGGGGGAATGCGGGTACGCAAACCATGACGGTGGCGGTGCGTGCCATTGCGCTACGTCAACTCGATGCGACCGCAACGCGGCAATTTTTCCTGCGTGAACTGATTGTGGCGACAACAAACGGATTGATCTTTGCCGCATTGGCGGCGGGTTTGTCCTATTTATGGTTTGGGGACCAAGATATCGCTATCGTGATGGCGGTGGCGATGATGGCAAATTTGCTGGTTGCTGGGCTGAGCGGTACATTTGTGCCGGTTGGGTTGATGCGGGCAGGTGTTGATCCAGCTGTCGCCTCCAGTGTTTTTGTGACCACCATAACGGATGTTGTCGGGTTTTTCGTTTTTCTAGGATTGGCAGCGCTTTATTTGCTCCAGTAGAATAACAGAGAATGACGCCCTTTACGCCTGATGGAAAGTTTTGTGATGACGGTGCATTTGAAAAAATTATCGGTTGGGTCGCAATCGCTGGAAAATTTGCGCGCATGGCAAGCGTTACGCCTGTCAGAAACGGGCCGGTTGATCCACGTCACTCGCAATCGGCCGCGCCGTGCTGATGAAATTTTGGATGGTGGGTCGATTTATTGGATTATCAAAGGCGTGATGACCGCCCGCCAAAAAATTATTGATCTGGCTGAGGTGCAACGTGCTGATGGCCGGTTGGCATGCGGCTTGGTGCTTAGCCCTGAACTTGTCGCTACAGTGCCAACAAAAATGCGTATATTTCAAGGTTGGCGCTATTTAGAGGCAGAAGATGCTCCGGCTGATTTGACCGACCCGGTTGATGAAGCTATGCCGCCCGCCTTGGTGGCCGAACTACGTGACCTCGGTGTGTTATAGCGGAACAACGCGGCTTTACGGCATGCGGGCTAATTGTTACGGCGCCATTCCCATGGCGGTACAAATATGCCGCGCCAGATACCCTTTTGTGCTGTCTTGGCTTGATCTTCATCGGCTATGTAGAGATCAGAAAAATGCCGATAAGCCAAGGCATGCCCGGATTGTACCATGGCCGCGCCAATGTCAGTTGACCCGGTAAAACATTGCATAATCAGCCGTCCATAACGGTCGACATCACGCAGGCTACATTGCAGTTCTTTTTTTGTTCCGATCAAAGTGACGAGCTGGCGATGTGCGGCGATACCACAGCCCCATATTCTACCGTTTTGATCCTTGCATTCCTGGTTTAGCTCCGGGGCGTCAATGCCAAAAAGACGGATCTGCAGGGTACCGCTACGTAAACTGTCACCATCGCTGACTTTTGTGATTTGCACGCGCCCCGATAAGTCATAGCTAGCGGCGCGCGCGATAGCAGGGATTGAGTTGGCCGCAACCAAACAAACAGCAAACAATCCAAAAAACGCACGAAAAACAAAATACATTACAAAACGCTATTATTTTTACGGTAAAACTGCCAGAGGCAAAGGCTAATTGACGTAAGGATTATCCTTAAACGGATTATTGGCCGCATCGTCTTCGGTCGTGTCGGTCCATTCGGCTTCAGGGTTCAAGCCAGCCGCCACACTGGTAAGTGTTTTAGGAAAGGCGACAAAGGGACCCTGGGCTTCTTGTGGCACAGCATCACGAAGTCGCATACGGATTAAAATAAAGAGTGAGAGTCCCATCAGGATAATGGCGATAGCTGGCATAAAGCTCCTTGATCCCAAAATTTCAATTATAGCGGCGGCAAAGGGTGATCCGACAACCGCACCAGCACCATTCACCATCAGCAGTCCAGATGACATCGCCACCATCTGGCTGGGGGGCAGAAAATCATTGGCATGGGCGATGAAAAGTGAATACAGCGAGAAAGTTAAACCGCCAAATATCATCGTGAAAACCAGTAAAGGAACAAAATGACTAGCGCCAAAAAAACTGGCGATGGAAATACAAACCGCACTTGTGGAGGCAGCACCCAAAATCACCACACGTCGGTCGAACTTGTCTGACAAACGCCCGACGGGATATTGCAAAAGCAAAGTGCCAACCATAATTGACGTCATAAAATAACCAATTTCTGTATTATTCAGGCCAAGATTGCGTCCATAAATCGGGCCCATACCAAACAGCATTGATATAATCAAACCGCTTGTAGCCATGCCGATAACTGATAGTGGTGATACCTGTATGAGCCGTCGGAACCCAAGCCGGTCTGGGGCCTCAAAATTAGGCGCCGGACTGACCGTGACCAGAATAGGCACGACTGCAATTGATACCATAACTGAAGCCATCAGGAACAAGCCGACACCACCAGTCTCGCCAAGGCCAATCATTAATTGACCAAGACCCATCCCTCCAATATTCACTATCATGTATAGGGACAGCAATTGGCCACGGGTTTCGTTGGTGGCCTCGTCATTTAGCCAGCTCTCGCAAACAAT
>CAJWSS010000031.1:0-12816 GCA_913045915.1 uncultured Alphaproteobacteria bacterium
CCGTTTGTTGGTGCTGCTGGGCAGTTTCTTGATCATATGCTGGCCAGCATTGGCCTTGATCGCAGTGGTGTTTATTTGACTAATTTCTTGCCATGGCGACCGCCCGGCAACCGCACCGCAACCGCCGAAGAAACCGACATGCTGTTGCCATATTTATATCGTCATATCCAGTTAGCGAACCCTGAACTGGTGGTGATCCTTGGTGGCACGCCGGCGAAAACCATGCTGAAGAGTGGTGATAATATTTTAAAACTGCGGGGGCGCTGGCAAGATATAGATTATGGCGATGGTGTGATGCGGCCAACCATGGCCAGCCTGCATCCGGCCTATCTGATGCGTTCTCCTGCACAAAAACGTCTGGCCTTTGAAGATTGGTGCGGGCTTTATCACCGTCTTGGCAATATGCCGCCACCAGTGGCTTAGGGCTGGTATGGTATGACCAAAATGATTGCATATCGCAGCGTTGCCGGGTACCAAATTGTGAGTGTAGCAGTGGGTCAGGCAGATCGCGTGATAATGGACAAAGCATGATGACATTCAGCATTTTATCTCGGCCTTTAACCGCTGGCATCGGCAGATGTGCGCTGGGTCTAACGCCGGCAATGCGGCGATTTTTGGTCATGGCATTGGGCCAATTCATGCTGGTCATCTCGGGCTCAGCCCATGCCGCATTACCTGCCCCATTATCCGATTTTGACGTGGTGCAATATATTCGGCTTTTCGATTTGCAACAGCAGGGCAATATGAAACAAGCTACGCGCGAAATGGGGCGCTTGGAAAATCCGCTGTTAAAGGGCCATCTTCTGTCACAGCGCTATTTGCACCCAACAGCCTGGCGGTCGAGCTATGCTGAATTATCTGACTGGTTGAAACTCTATAATGATCATCCTGATGCCAGCCGTATTTTTTGGTTGGCCAAACGCCGCAAGCCGAAAAATACGAAAGATCCAAAAAGCCCGAAACCCGGCTATTTAAATGGCTATGGCCATGCGGGCCTCTATGGTTATCTGCCGCAAATTCCTGCCCACAGAGCGGGTCGTGCCTCGCCATCACGTACCGCCAATGTGGCCCGGCAGGTGCGCCGGGCGATCCGCCGGGGCTGGCCATCAGGGGCGCTTGATGTGCTCAAAAATCCTGATAACAAGCGCTATTTGACAAAAGCTGAAGAAGGTCAGTTGCGCGCAGAAATCGCCCATGCCTATTTTATTTTTGGCGTTGATGCAAAAGCCATTCGCGAGGCACGTCATGCCATTGGTGTTGGAAAATCAGATGCATGGCTTGGCTATTGGGCAGGTGGCTTGGCGGCATGGCGCAGTGGCCAACATGATTTGGCCGGTCAATTTTTCCGTAGCCTTGTGGATCTGCCAAATATATCCCCCGGGCGGCGGAGTGCGGCGGCATTTTGGGCACACCGTGTTGAACTACGCACCGGTTCAGCGTCAAAATCGATTGAGTATTTGACATTGGCCGCGCAGGAAGTTGACAGTTTTTATGGCGTTGTGGCGCGTGAAGCCCTTGGCCAAAAAGCAACATTGTCATTTGATTTGCCGCCATTTGACGCTGAATTTATGCCATGGTTGGCTGAGCGGCCGGGCGGTCAACGGCTTTTTGCCTTATTACAGATCGGCAAAACGCATCTGGCGGAACGTGAATTGCGCTATTTATGGATGGAAATGCCCGAAAAATTTCACCATAGCGCTATGCGATTGGCGGCTGAACAGGGTATGGCGGGTTTGTCTTTTCGGATTGCCGAAATCATCCGCAAAGAGACAGGCACAAACTGGTATGGTGCGCTCTATCCATTGCCGCTGTTCAAGGCTGATTTCAGCATTGATGAAGCGCTGGTCTGGGCGGTGTCGCGTCAGGAGTCCGGATTTAATCCACGCGCCAAAAGCCGCGCCAAGGCGGCTGGCTTGATGCAATTAATGCCGGCAACAGCTTCATTTATTGCCAAAGATCGGGGCTATCGTGGCCGTAAGCGCCACCAGCTATTTGACCCAGAAGTTAATTTAACTTTGGGACAAACCTATTTGCATCATTTGCTGGACGAGCCGTTGATCGAAAAATCTCTGGTGCGGTTGCTGGCGGCCTATAATGGTGGGCCGGGCAATTTGCGCAAATGGTTGCGCAAAGTTGATCATCAGGATGACCCGTTCTTGCTTGTTGAATCAATGCCGGCCCGCGAAACCCGCTATTATGTCAAAAATGTCATTTCAAATCTTGGCATGTATCGATTGCGGTTTAATGAAACAGCCCCGGCGTTGAATAGCCTTGCGGCTGGCACAGGCGGCATCTTTGTGCCCGGCGCGGCTACCGCAACTAAATAGCTAAAGCTAAAAAGGCAACAGACCAATGGATCATGAAAAACGCATTGATAAAT
Organism: uncultured Alphaproteobacteria bacterium; assembly: GCA_913045915.1. GTDB lineage: Bacteria > Pseudomonadota > Alphaproteobacteria > Puniceispirillales > Puniceispirillaceae > UBA3439. The sequence goes on from CAJWSS010000031.1 coordinate 2,381, forward strand.
CAATTCCCTTTATCGCGGTTAATATTGCCATTTTAACCGTGTCTGACTCGCGCCGTCTGACAGATGATAAATCTGGTGATCTATTAGCCGGGCGGGTAGCTGAAGATGGCCATCATCTGGCGGATCGCCGTATTGTCACCGATGATTTCGATGCCATCACCGCTGTTGTCAGCGAATGGGTCAAAACAGACACAATCGATGTGGTGATTGCAACTGGTGGCACCGGCCTGACCGGGCGTGATGGTACACCGGAAGCTTTTAGATCTATTTTTGAAAAGGAAATAGAAGGGTTTGGTGAAATTTTCCGCTATATATCATTTCAAAAAATTGGCACTTCGACCATTCAGTCCCGGGCTGTGGCAGGTGTTGCCGGCGGCACGTATTTATTTGCTTTGCCGGGGTCGCCATCTGCCTGCCGCGATGCGTGGGATGAAATTTTGCGCTATCAGCTCGATGTGCGTCACCGCCCCTGTAATTTTGTTGAAATTATGCCGCGTCTTAGCGAGTCTGCGACTGTGCGTCGTGGCGGATAATGCCCGATTTATCGCTTGAAAATAGCTGTCAGGGTCATGTCATTGGGATTGACGAAGCTGGGCGCGGCCCGTGGGCCGGACCGGTCACGATCACTGCATTATGGCTGAACCCGCATGCCTATGATTCGTTGCCAGATGACATTAATGATTCGAAAAAAATAAAACCAGATCGGCGGGCCCGCCTTGCTGATGTTTTGCAGATGCCGCCGCATCTAAGCTGTACGATGTCTAAAAATGTTCATGATATTGATCAGCACGGTGTTGTGCAGACAACCTTGATGGCGATGGCAGAAGCGGCCAAAGGGGTGATTGATCTGATGGCCAAGGCCGGCATTGCCGGGCCAACCCATGCCCTGATCGATGGCCCGTTGCTACCAAAACAGATGCCTTGTCCTAGCACAGCCGTTATACGTGGTGACAGCCGGTCATTATCAATTGCTGGGGCGTCAATTATCGCAAAACACAGCCGCGATGTGATTATGCAGGGCCTCGATTTGGACTGGCCGGAATATGGCTGGCGCCAAAATAATGGTTATGGCACCCGCCAACACCAACAGGCCCTTGCCATCTATGGGGTATCACCGCATCACCGCCGCAGCTTTGCACCGATAAAGCGGCTGATGGCGACCAGCCTTGGTGACCATAAGGCCTAGCGACACAGCTAAGTCTTTTTTGGTTTTTTCACGCAGATTTGTGACAAAGCGCCGCCCATCGATCTGGCGACCCACTATATAAATGCGGTGGTGCAAATTTTAGCCACTATATATTGTGTCACTTGAAGAAAAGCCGATAACTTGTTGACTTATATCAATTATATGATTCTTTTAGAGGGAGAATAGCAACAGATTAATCTTTTAAAACGCGTCAATGGGGCCGGATTCGTGGCAGAAAACAAAATTATACATGGTGATTGCATTGCCGCCTTGCGCGGGCTTGCCGATCATTCGGTTGATTTGGTGTTTGCCGATCCGCCCTATAATTTGCAATTGTCCGGCGATTTATCGCGTCCTGACCAAACGCATGTAGATGCGGTGAAAGACGCGTGGGATCAGTTTGATTCATTCGCCGCTTATGATGCATTTACCAAACTCTGGCTGACTGAAGCGCGGCGCGTCTTAAAACCAGATGGCGCGATTTGGGTCATTGGCAGTTATCATAATATTTTTCGGGTGGGGGCGATCTTACAGGATCTTGACTATTGGATCTTGAATGATGTTGTTTGGCGCAAGACCAACCCGATGCCGAATTTTCGGGGGCGGCGGTTTACCAATGCCCATGAAACGCTGATATGGGCGGCGCGGTCGCAAAAATCCCGGCATGTATTTAATTATGAAGCGATGAAAGCGCTGAATGATGATGTACAGATGCGCTCTGACTGGGAATTGCCATTATGTACGGGCGGCGAACGGTTGAAACAGGCGGATGGTAAAAAAGCCCACCCGACACAAAAGCCTGAGAATCTGTTGGCCCGGGTGATTTTGGCGTCGACACGGCGCGATGATGTCATTCTGGACCCGTTTTTTGGTACTGGTACAACGGGGGCTGTTGCGAAAAAGCTAAACCGGAAGTTTATTGGTATTGAACAGGATGCCACCTATGTGGATATTGCTCGCCGACGCATTGCCGCGGTGACCCCGATTGATTCCAAAGACCTTTTGGAAACACAACCGCGCCGGGCTTTGCCAAAAATTCCGTTTGGCCGTTTGATTGAGCGGGGGTTGCTAAACCCCGGTGACAAATTGTTTGATTCGCGCAAACGATTTTCAGCACAGGTGCGTGCAGATGGGTCGTTGGTTGCCAAGGATAAACAATCTGGGTCTATCCATGTTCTGGGGGCCAAATTGCAAAATTTGCCTTCCTGCAATGGTTGGACATTCTGGCATGTGGAAAAAGCTGGTAAAACGATGGTGATTGATGATCTGCGTAATCAGATCCGCGCCGAAAATGAATCTTCAACCACGCATTAAAGCTGTAAGACATATAAGAAAATAAGAAAAAAGCAGCGCCAAAAATTGGCGCCGCCCATATCTTTATCTCTCGATTGATAGAGCCGTTAGGTGGCGATTAAGCCGCCTGATCTTCAGCCTTTTTTTCCAGACGCCGGGCATGCAAGATCGGTTCTGTATAGCCTGATGGCTGTTCGCGGCCTTTAAAGACCAGATCGCAAGCCGCTTTAAAGGCAACGGATTCGTCAAACCGGCCGGCCATTTGTTGATAGGCTGGATCACCGCTATTCTGGCGGTCAACAACCGCGGCCATTTCCTGCATCACATCCATAACCAGCGCTTCATCACAGACGCCATGGTACAACCAATTGGCGATATGTTGTGATGAAATACGCAAGGTCGCGCGGTCTTCCATCAATCCGATATCATGGATGTCTGGTACTTTTGAACAGCCAACACCCTGATCAATCCAGCGCACCACATAGCCTAGGATGCCTTGTGCATTGTTACGCAATTCAGCGCGGATATCTTCATCGTTCCAATTTGGCCGGCTGGCGACGGGTACGGTCAGCACATCGCTGCGATTGGCGCGGGTGCGGCTGGCCAATTCAGCTTGCCGGGCGAACACATCAACCTTGTGATAATGCAACGCATGTAATGTCGCTGCGGTTGGTGACGGCACCCAAGCGGTATTGGCACCAGCTTGTGGATGGCCAATTTTTTGTTCAATCATGGCGGCCATCATATCGGGCATGGCCCACATGCCTTTGCCAATTTGGGCGCGCCCCCCAAAACCGCAGGCCAGACCGATATCGACGTTCCAGTCTTCATACGCCGCAATCCATGTTGACGCCTTCATATCACCTTTCCGGATCATCGCCCCGGCATCCATAGATGTATGGATTTCATCGCCGGTCCGATCTAGGAATCCAGTATTAATAAAGGCAACGCGGGATTTGGCTTCACGGATACATTCTTTCAAATTGACCGTGGTGCGCCGTTCTTCATCCATAATGCCAATTTTAATGGTGTTCTTCGCCAGTTTGAACAGCTCTTCGACTGCTTCAAAAATCTCCACGGTAAAGGCGACTTCTTCTGGCCCGTGCAGTTTCGGCTTGACGATATAAATTGACCCGGTCAGTGAGTTGCGCTTATCGGCAAAATCTGGGAGTGCACCGGCAACGGTCATAAAGGCGTCCATAATGCCTTCAGGTATTTCGGCGCCATTCGACATGGTGATAGCTGGGTTTGACATCAGATGCCCGACATTGCGCACCAGCATCAAAGCCCGCCCTCGCAACTGTTTTTGCTGGCCATCAGCGGCGATATACGGCTTGTCACCATTCAGCTTACGGGTGAGTGATTTACCGCCTTTTTCAAATGTCTCGGTCAATGTGCCGCGCATTAATTCCAGCCAATTGCGATAGGCCAAAACCTTGTCTTCTGCATCAACGGCGGCGATGGAATCTTCTAAATCAATGATGCTGGTCAATGCGGATTCAGCCAGTACGTCATTAATATGGGCTTTATCTGCACCGCCAATCGCGCCACTGGCATCAAAAATAAGTTCAAAATGCAAACCATTATTGATCAGGATCACTGATGTTGGGGTCGCTGGCGCGCCGGTATAGCCGACAAACTGGCTGGCATCTGCCAGCGCGCTGCTGCCGCTGTCTGTGGCGATTTGCAACGCCCCATCCACAACCGACAAGCCGGTGACATCATCCCAATTTGCCGATGCCAGCGGGACAGCATCATTTAAAACGCCGCGCACATACGCAATAACCTTAGCACCGCGTACCGGGTTGTATCCGCCATTGCGGTCTGCACCGCCATCTTCTGAAATGGCATCTGTACCATAGAGCGCGTCATACAAACTGCCCCATCGTGCATTCGCCGCATTCAAGGCATAGCGTGCATTGGTGACAGGAACGACAAGTTGCGGGCCGGCAATTGTTGCAATTTCATCATCAACATTGGCTGTATCGATGGCAAAATCGGGGCCTTCTGGGCAGAGATAGCCAATCTTGGTCAAAAACGCTTCATAGTCTGTTTGATTGATGCCACCACTGGCATTGTCCTTTAGCCAGCTGTCAATCTGCGCCTGCAATTTACTGCGCTGGGCGAGCAGTTCTGCGTTTTTTGGCGCCAGCCGATGCACAGCGGCATCAAAGCCGTCCCAAAATGCTTGTGCGGTAATCGGCGCGCCGCGTAAAAGATCGTCATTTACAAAATTGTAAAGTTCCGTCGCAATCGTCAGACCGCCATGAGATGTTGTCGTGCTCATATTTTGCTCCAGCTTGGCCCTGTTGAGGTCAGAAATGTCCGAGGTGGCGTTGCCAGCAAGCTGCTGCTTGCAGCGCCTTTCTAGCCTATGCACTCCGGCCTTTCAAGTCCGCATTAGGCCCGCCAATTGAGACCAGCTATGCCAAGCGCTGTCTCAATATTTTTGACAAGCCGGTCAAGCGCATCAACGCTGGTGCCTTCGGCGCGCACCACCAGTGCCGCTTCGGTATTTGAGGCACGCACCAGCCACCATCCATCTATCGTGCGCACCCGCACCCCATCAATCAATGTCAGGTCTTTGTGGTCATAATGGGTTTTGGCAAAGGCTGATAATCGCTCCATAAGAGGGAATTTTTCGGTATCTGAACAGGCAATATGCAATTCCGGGGTGGCGTGCTGGTCTGGCAAGGTGTCAACAAAATCGGTTATGGACTGGCCAGTGCGCACCATTTGGCTGATCACGCGGGTGGCGACATAGAGCGCATCGTCATACCCATAAAAATCATCGGCAATAAATATATGCCCCGACATTTCACCAGCAATAGGCGCATTAATTTCAGCCATGCGTTTTTTCATATGGCTGTGACCTGTTTTCCAAATTTGTGGATCGCCGCCGGCGTTTTTAATCAGATCGAGCGCCATATCGGATGATTTGACATCCAGGATAACGGGCGTATTCGGCTTTCTTTGTAAAATATCTTGTGCCAGATAGGCGGTCAAAAAATCGCCGGGCACTTGTCTGCCTTTGGCGTCAATGACACCAATGCGGTCACCGTCACCGTCAAACCCAATACCAATCGCCGCCCCGGACTCGGCCACTGCGCGCCGCAATATATCTAATGTTGCTGGATCGACCGGGTTTGGGTGGTGATTGGGAAAATGCCCGTCAATATCGGCAAATAATACTTGATGCGTGCCAGATAATTTTTCCGCAATGGCTGTGGTTGCCGGACCAGCGGCACCATTGCCGCAATCCCACACCACTGATAAATCACCAGCATCAGCCTGTTGCAACAGACGGTTTACATAGGCATCAAATACGGCGGTCTGGGTCAGCTTGCCGCCATCGACTGGGATCACACCGGCCGCGCTCATGGCACCAAGTTGTTGGATATCGTCGCCAAAAAATGACCGCCCATTCATCACCATTTTAAAGCCATTATGGGTGGGTGGGTTATGTGATCCGGTGACCTGAATGGCCCCATCACACTGCAATGTTACCCCGGCAAAATACAGCATGGGCGTTGGTCCACAGCCAATATCCAATACATTGCCACCAGCCTTGACCAATCCGTCTATCAATGCCGCGGCCAAGGCTGGCGATGACAATCGGCCATCACGGCCAACAGCCACCGTGACCCCATGCCCGCGGTCGCGCAGACAGGCGATAAAGGCCATGCCAATCGCATAGGCATCAGCCTCGGTCAGAGTATCTTGATAGATGCCGCGGATGTCATAGGCACGCAGAATTGTCGGGGCAAAATTATGGATGTTCATCTGGTGCGCTCATCCAGCCACCCGCGCAGGCGTTGTTGTAAATCAGCGCGCTGTAAGGCAAAGGCAATATTGGCCTGTAAGAACCCAATTTTCGACCCACAATCAAACCGCTCTCCGGAAAATCGCAAGCCATGGAAAGGCACCACACCAATTTGTCTGGCTAAAGAGTCAGTAAGCTGAATTTCGCCGCCGGCGCCCCGGTCCTGTCGGTCAAGATGGGCAAATACCCCCGGTTCGATGATATAGCGGCCAACAACGGCAATATTTGACGGGGCTTGTGCTGGGGCTGGTTTTTCAACCAATCCGGTAACTTCAACAATCCGCCCGTCATCTTTTCCGGGTGTCACGATGCCATAAGACTGGGTTTCATTTTCCGGCACATCCATCACCGCAACCATATTCCCACCGGTGTAGGCTGACAGCATTTCGCCAAGACAGCTTTTGCCTAAAATCAGATCATCGGCAAGCAACACCGCAACCGGTTCTGATTGGGCCAAGTGGCGGGCACACCAAACCGCATGTCCCAATCCGGCTGGTTCTTGCTGGCGGACATAAATCACCGACCCTGGGTGGCGCACCATCTGTTGCACCGTATCGAGGGCTTGTTGTTTGTTTTTGGCGGTAAGCGTGGCCTCTAACTCAAATGAATGGTCAAAATGATCTTCTATGGCAGATTTGTTGCGGCCAGTTACAAAAATAAATTCTTCGATACCAGCCTCAGCGGCTTCTTCAACGGCATATTGGATCAAGGGTTTGTCAACAATCGGCAACATTTCTTTAGGCAAGGCTTTTGTCGCTGGCAGAAACCTTGTGCCAAGACCACCAACCGGGAAAATAGCTTTTCGCACTTTTTGCATCTTCACATCCTGAAATTATGTGGTCAGTAACCCATCTGGTCAGTCGGTTCAGCGCCCGAGCGATCCCTAAGACTTAGAGGCAGATGTTATGCTGGTCAAGGACCTAGCCGGTGCCAGAGATCATGGCCACTAAAATGATGCGACACCAGTTTCATCCTGCGGCAACGCATGTAGATATGTTGAAAGTCTGAATAAAGCCAGCTATCACATCACTTGATAACCAAGAGGGTGATGCCATGAAAATCGCGGTAATTGGAACAGGCTATGTCGGGTTGGTCTCGGGGGCCTGTTTTTCTGAATTCGGGTTTGATGTGACCTGTGTCGATAACGACCCGGATAAAATTGCCCGGATTACGGCTGGTGATATGCCTATTTATGAACCAGGCCTTGCCGATCTTGTTGGGCGGAATGCGGCTGGGGGACGGTTACATTTTACCACAGATTTACAGACAGCTGTGGCGGCGGCTGATGCGGTATTTATTGCGGTCGGCACACCAACGCGCCGTGGTGACGGTCATGCTGATTTGTCGTTTGTTTATGCGGTGGCCCGTGAACTGGCCCCCTGTTTACAGGGATATACTGTTGTTATCACCAAATCGACGGTGCCGGTTGGTACGGGCCGGGAAGTCGCAAAAATTATTGCCTCAACAAATCCGGAAGCAAATTTTGACGTGGCATCAAACCCAGAATTTTTACGTGAAGGGGCGGCCATTGCCGATTTTATGCGGCCTGACCGGGTGGTTGTCGGGGCTGAAACCGATGCGGCGCGGGATGTCTTACGCGCGCTCTACCGCCCGTTATATTTGATCGAAACACCCATTTTGTTTACCTCGCTGGAAACGTCAGAATTAATTAAATATGCAAGCAATGCGTTTTTGGCGGTGAAAATTTCATATATCAACCAAATGGCAGATTTATGCGAAGCGGTTGGTGCGAATGTGCATGATGTTGCCAAAGGCATGGGTTTGGATAAACGTATTGGCAGTAAATTTCTGCACGCCGGGCCCGGCTATGGCGGTTCGTGTTTTCCAAAAGATACGCTGGCGCTTGTCAAAACGGCTGAAGACCACCACCAAAAAATGTCGATCGTTGATGCGGTGGTGGCCTATAATGACGCCCGTAAAAAAGCCATGGCACAGCGGGTCATTGCCGCCATGGGGGGTGATGTGAGTGGCAAGCGCATCGCTATTTTGGGACTGGCTTTCAAGCCGGAAACTGATGATATGCGAGACAGCCCGTCACTTGATATCATCCCACCATTACTTGCTGGCGGGGCAGAGGTGACGGCCTATGACCCAAAATCAATGGGCGAGGCAAAAGCGCTATTACCAGAAACCGTGCGTTATGAACAAAGTGCTTTGGGCTGTATTGCTGACGCAGATGCTGTTGTCATCGTTACCGAATGGAACGAGTTCCGGGCGTTAACAGCGGCGCAATTTGTTGACACCATGCGCGGCTCCACAATGATTGATCTGCGCAATTTATACCAGCCAGACCAGATGCTTGCGGCTGGCATCAATTATTTCTCAATCGGCCGATGAGGCGAGGTGATAATGTCAAAATGTGAAATTGCCCAAATAGACCATATCGTGATGACCGTTGCTGATATGTCAAAAACGATTGATTTTTACTGTTCGGTTTTGGGAACAACAGCAGTTGAATTTGTACCGCCAACGGGGGGCGCCGCGCGAAAGTCACTGCATTTTGGCACGCAAAAAATCAATCTTCATGATGCCGCGTCACCCTATGTGCCGCATGCCAAAGCACCGCAGGCTGGCAGTGTTGATTTATGTTTTATCAGCGCCCAACCGCTTGATGAATGGCAGATTCATCTGGCCCATCATGGTGTGTCTGTTGAAGATGGACCGGTGCGTAAAACCGGTGCAAACGGCGCGCTGATGTCGCTCTATATCCGTGACCCGGATGGCAATCTTATCGAAATTTCAAATTATATCTAAAGCCTATTCTGCGGCGGTAGACACGGACGGGCCGGCCATGATGATGGCATTGATATGGCGGTCAATTTGTGGGCGAGCCACGTTGTAATTTTTGTCCCTCACATGCCCGTAACCACGTATCGAAAGCATCACATCTAACAGCGCATCAAGTTGGTCTGCGGCGATAGGGTGCGGCAGATTTGCCAGCTGTTGTAGCCAGCAAATTACATCATCGCGGTGTTGTTGGTCCTGCCGTTTATGCCGCCCATAGCCAAACGGGTCATACCACTGTCCGCGCACCCACCGCATGGCGCCAAGGCCGCGCAAAAAAGCGGTGATCCATCCACCAAAGCGCAATTTGCGTGGGTGTCCGTCTTTGTCTTTGATCCAGCTTAGCAAGGGTGGAGCCAGATGATAGGTGATCTTGGCCGTGGTCCCAGCTGTCTTGGCAAGATTCTGCCGAAATTCAGGCAAGGTTAACAATCTGGCCACTTCATATTCGTCTTTTATGGCCATCGCCCGATACAAGACACGCGCCGCCTTGCGCCCAAAATGATCAACATCTAGCCCGGCACGATCCAGCCTGTCGATAAAAGCTGTGATGACAGATGAAAATTCAGCCGCATATGCCGCGTTTTGATAGGCGGTGAGCTGTGTTGAAAAATAACGAACCAGCGATGCGGCAGATTGCGGTATGTCGGGGCTGGGTGCAGGCTGGGTCAATGAAAATACCAGTTCTTCATCAACTGCTAGTAACCGTCCCCATTGTAATGCCGCAATATTTTGATCGATATCAACCGCATTTAATCGCAAGGCTGTCTCAATGGCATTTATCGTGAGGGGTATGTGGCCATTTTGGACCGCCCAGCCAAGCAGAATCATGGTGCTGGATGTTGTCGATCCAAACAGCCGGTTAGCGAGGTCTGACGCGTCAATTTGATGAATTTTTTGCCGTTCCATCACCGCCGCAAGTCGGCCAAGGACTAGATCTTCGTCGACCAAACTGCCAATCCCAACACCGGCCACCCCAACCGGGTCAAGAGTGGTATTTACAATGGCTGTTGTGGTGGTTTTGTTGAGACTGGCCAGTGCCAGATCATTGGCCGCGACAACACCATCGCACCCCATTAACAGCGAGGCACCGCGCGCTGGTAATCGCACCATGCGCGTGGTCAAATCTTGGTCACGCGACAGCCTTACCTGACTTGTAACGCCGCCATTTTTTTGCGATAGCCCGGTCTGGTTTACCGCTTGCCCGGCGATCCCATCAATATGTGCCGCCATAACCAAAATAGCCGACAAGGTGGACACCCCGGTGCCGCCGATGCCCGCAATAAATATATTGCTGATGCCTGATGGCAATGTCGGCTCTGGCAAGGT
>CAJWSS010000032.1:0-12417 GCA_913045915.1 uncultured Alphaproteobacteria bacterium
CAGCCGAAACTGATCGCCTTTGAATCCGTCTACTCGATGGACGGGGACATCGCCCCGATCGAGGCGATCTGCGATCTGGCTGATAAATACAACGCGATGACCTATATTGATGAGGTCCACGCGGTGGGCATGTATGGCCCGCGCGGCGCGGGCGTGGCCGAGCGCGACCGGCTGATGCACCGGCTGGACATTATCAACGGCACCCTAGCCAAGGCCTATGGCGTGATGGGCGGCTATATCGCCACCAGCGCGAAAATGTGCGATGCGATCCGTTCTTATGCGCCGGGGTTCATCTTTACCACCTCCTTGCCGCCGGCCGTGGCCGCCGGGGCCGCGGCCAGCGTGCGCCACATGAAAACCGATCAGGCGCGCCGCCAGGTCGCCGAGGAGGCGGGGCGCCCGCTTGACGATATCTTCAGCCGTTTTGACGATGTGCCGGTGGCGGCGGCCTCGATCGCGCAAGTGCACCGGGCGACATTATGTGATGGGCGTGACGTTGCGGTTAAATTACTACGTCCGGGCATTGAAAAACGCATGCGAGCTGATACCGATCTATTTGACTCTCTGGCGCATATTTTAGAATGGCTTGCCCCGGGCTTGCGGCGGCTTAAACTCGTTGAAGCTGTTGCGCAATTTCGTGAAATATCCGAAACTGAGCTGGATTTCCGGCTTGAAGCCGCAGCTGGTGGACGGCTGGCAGATAATCTGGCGCATGATCAGGGTATTTATGTTCCATGGATTGATCTTGAGCATAGCACCAAACAGATGCTGATCATCGAATGGATTGACGGTATTCGGATTGATGATATCGATGGGCTGCGCGAGGCTGGCCATGATATTGCCAAGGTCACTGAATTTGCCGCCAGCAGCTTTTTTAATCAGGTATTCCGCGACGGCTATTTCCACGCCGATATGCACCCCGGTAATATTTTCATTCGTGACGATGGTGTTTTGGTGCCTATTGATTTTGGCATTATGGGCTATCTTGAATTTGCTGACCGGCTGTTTTTGGCCCAGCTTCTAAACGCTATGCTCGATCGCGACTATGACGAAGTTGCATTGCTTCATAAAAATGCCGGTATGCTGAAAAATACTGTTTCAGTTCACCACTTTTCACAAGCCATTCGCGCGGTTGCCGACCCGGTAATGGGCAAAGCGCTTGGCGAGGTGTCATTGGCCACCGTGTTGGGACAAATTTTGCAAATTTCAACACGGTTTGAAATCGAAGTACAGCCGGAATTTAATTTGCTACAAAAAACCATGATGATGGCCGAAGGCGTCGCCCGGCAACTTAATCCAAAAGCCGATATGTGGCGGTTAGCCAAACCTCTAGCTGAAGATTGGATGGCACAAGAGGCCAGTTTTTCAAAGCAAGCCGAACAAGCGGCCAAAGCGGTTTTCGCGCTAACAACACGCCTGCCAGCACTTCTTGACGCGCTTGAGCGCCCGCACGCAGAACCACTGCCGCCATCACCCTGGCCATTACGTTTGGCAATTGGCGCGATTGGACTTGCTATTCTCAGCTTTTTCACGCATTTTAATTGATATGAATATTCGTGTAAATTTGTGAAATTTGGCTTGATAATGGCGCCAGCTAATCATGTTGATTTAACAGCGATTATGACTGCCCTTGGTGGTCGGCAGGCCATGCAGGATGTGTTGGGGGTGGGGGCCAGCGCAATCAGCAACTATGTCGCGCGCGGGTCTGTACCAACGCATGTGCGCTCCAAGCTTTATAATGCCCTCACCGCACGCGGCTATCAGGTCCGGCTTGAAGATTTATCAATTATCTGCGGCCCGGATGTAAGCACCAGCCCAAAAGCAAAACCAATGATACTATTGATTATCGGCGGCGGAATTGGAGCCTATAAGGCACTGGAAACAGCTCGGCAGATGCAGCGCCTTGGTCTTGATGTTACCGGCGTCATGACAAAATCTGCCGAGCAATTTATTACACCATTAAGCGTTGCCGCGCTGACTAACCAGAAATGTTATAACGAACTGTTTTCTCTCACTGACGAGGCAGAAATGGGGCATATCAGACTGGCCCGGTCGGCTGATTTGGTTGTGGTTATGCCCGCCACTGCTAATTTGATGGCACGCGCCGCATCTGGGTTTGCCGATGACCTCGCAACCACTATTTTGCTGGCCACAACAGCGCCTATTTTAATGGCACCAGCGATGAATCCAGCCATGTGGGCCCACCCTGCCACCGTTGCCAATCTGGCAGTTTTGCGCCAGCGTGGTGTCCATATGATTGGCCCAACCGAAGGCGACACCGCCTGCGGCGAAATTGGCAGTGGGCGGATGAGCGAACCTGCCGATATCGCCGCCACCGCCTTTGAGCTGGCGGTCAAACGCCCACAATCACTGGCTGGCAAAACCGCCATTGTCACCGCGGGCCCTACGGTAGAACCCATTGATTCAGTCAGATTTATCGCCAATCACTCATCAGGCAAACAAGGCTATGCGATTGCCGCGGCACTGGCCGCGCGGGGCGCATCAGTTACACTGATCAGTGGGCCAGTGGCCCTGCCAGCACCGCCACAGCTACAGCTGGTTTCGGTGCAAACCGCCCGAGACATGCAAGCGGCGGTACATGCCGCTTTGCCAGCAGATATTGCGATTTGCGCCGCCGCGGTTGCCGATTGGCGCGTTGCCGAAGCACGCCATGCAAAATTAAAAAAACCAGATCATCGCACCGACACGCAGATGCAACTAAGCCTTGTTGAAAACCCGGATATTTTAGCGGCGCTTGGACAATCAGACCAGCGCCCCACACTGCTGGTCGGCTTTGCCGCTGAAACTGAAGACGTACTGGAAAATGCCACTGCCAAAAGACACCGCAAACAATGTGACTGGATCGTTGCCAATCAGGTTGGCGCCGCCGATGACCCGGTCTTTGGCAGTGACCAAAATCATATTATGCTGATATCCGAAACAGCGGTTGAAAACTGGCCACGGATGCTGAAAACTGAACTGGCAGACAAATTGGCGGATCGCATTGCAATGGAATTTGGTACATGAGCACTGTAACGGTCAAATTTCAGCGTCATGCTGATGATGTGGTTTTGCCAGATTATGCGACCCCCGGTGCCGCAGGTATGGATATTGCCGCGCATTTGGATACAGCGGTCACCCTAGCCCCATTTGCGCGCGCCGCCATTGCCACCGGTTTTTCCATGCAATTACCGTCTGGTTATGAAGCGCAAATAAGGCCGCGCTCTGGCCTTGCGCTGAAACATGGGGTGACAGTCGCCAATGCCCCCGGCACCATCGATAGTGATTATCGCGGAGAAGTGGCGGTGATATTGATCAATCTGAGCCAGCAGGATTTTACCATTACACCCGGTATGCGCATTGCCCAAATGGTGATTGCGCCGGTTACACATTGCCGTTTTGAAGACACATTACAGCTCGATATGTCGGACCGTGGCGCCGGTGGATTTGGATCAACCGGCCTATGAGGACCCTATGTTAAACGATGCCGATTTAGAGCGCTATGCCCGGCAGGTAATTATGCCGCATGTCGGCGAAGACGGGCAGGAAAAACTGCTGGGTGCGAAAGTGCTTGTGGTTGGGGCCGGCGGATTGGGTGCGCCGGTTATTTTCTATCTAGCGGCGGCCGGCATTGGCCATATCACAATTATTGATGACGATATGGTGTCGCGCACTGATCTTAATCGGCAAATTATCTATCGCGAAGAAGATGTTGGGCGGGCGAAAGCACAGCTAGCGGCACAGGCAGCGCAGGCGATCAACCCAGACATTCAAATATCTCACCTTGTCACCCGCCTGACCAAAGGCAATGTCAAGAATTTGGTCACCGCCCATGATGTTGTTGTCGATTGTTCAGATAATGCCGCCACCCGCTATTTGTTGGGCGATTCTGCCCATCACTATGAACGCACATTGGTGTTTGGCGGGGCGGTGCGAATGGAAGGTCAATTGGCGGTGTTTCAAAGCAGTGTAGCGGGGCATGCCGGCACCGCCTGTTATCGCTGTGTATTCCCGTCCATGCCTGATGCCAAACAGGCGCCGGGATGTTCTGAAGCGGGCATTTTGGGTCCGGTGACAGGCATTGTTGGTAGCTTGCAGGCGTTAGAAACGGTGAAATTATGTATGGGCCATGATAGTGGCCTGACCGGATCGCTTTTGCTGATCGAGGCCGGACAAACTGATTTTATGAAAATTGCCACCGCACCGCGCAACGACTGTAGCTGTTGCGGCGATAAGCAAGCGGCTGGCTAGCTAGAGCATCGCCTCTATCACCCGGTCTGGCGGGGTATGACCATCCCAGAATGTTTGCACATTGATAATCACCTTATCACCCATCTGCAGACGCCCTTCGATGGTTGCCGACCCGATATGCGGCAACAACACCACATTTGGCAAGGTGCGCAGTTTTTCTGAAATTTTTGGCTCTTCGGCATAAACATCTAGCCCTGCCCCAGCGATATGCCGTTTTGCCAGCAATTCGGTCAGCGCCGCCTCATCAACAACATCACCGCGCGAAGTGTTCACCAGATAGGCAGATGGCTGCATTAAGGCCAACCGGTCAGCCGATAGTAAATTTTTTGTCTGCGCGGTATGCGGACAATTTACCGATACAATATCAACCCGCGCCAGCATCTGTTCAAGCGACTCCCAATAAGTGGCTTCAAGCTCCGCCTCGGTCTGCTGATGCACCGGTTTACGGTTATGGTAATGGATCGACAAGCCAAACCCACGGGCCCGCCGTGCCACGGCTTCGCCAATGCGGCCCATGCCCACAATGCCCAACCGTTTGCCATTTATTCGGTGCCCCAACATACCTGTTGGCGCCCACCCCCGCCATTTGCCAGACCGGGCCAGCGCATCACCTTCCGCAATGCGCCGCGGCACCGCAAGAATCAATGCCATCGTTACATCTGCTGTATCCTCGGTTAACACACCCGGGGTATTCGTCACGGTGATACCGCGTGCCCGCGCCGCCGCCAGATCAATATGGTCAACACCTGTGCCAAATGACGCAATCAACCGCAATTGATCACCAGCCGCAGCAATCAAATCAGCATCGATTTTATCCGTAACCGTCGGCACCAGCACATCAGCCGTTTTCACCGCGTCTTCAAGCTGGGCACGGCTAAGCGCAATATCGGTCTCATTCAAACTGGTGCTGAATAATTCCCGCATACGGGTTTCTACCGTTTCAGGAAGCTTGCGTGTCAAAATGACTCGGGGCTTGCTCTGGTTCATCACCATACCTTCTGGCTTTAAGCCACAGCGGATCTGCTGTTGGCATTCGCTGGTAAAACATATTATGCTCTGCCAAGGTCAGATGATCACCTCGACAGACGTGTTTAATCTGCACCAAAACGCACCGAAACACCACCAGAACAGCAAATTCCATGAAAAAAAAATATCAAAAAGCTGGTCTTTTTCTGATCCGTTTTAGTCTGCTTGCCGTGCTTGGCTATGGTGGCATTCTGTCGGCCCCCTTTATGGCAACAGCACAAGAAGCCAAATTGACCGTGCGCGGCAGTGGGTTGCCCGTACCACGATTTGTCTCACTGAAATTTAATGAGGCGAATCTGCGGGCAGGTCCGGGCAGTGAATATCCGGTTTTATGGCAATATAGACAAGCCGGGTTGCCATTGTTGGTGGATGCTGAATTTGGTGTCTGGCGCAAAGTCAGAGATGCCGACGGCACAACTGGATGGATGCACGGGGCTGGCCTGTCCTTGCGGCGCATGGCCTTTATCCATGAGGGCATGGCAAAAATCTATCAACGGGATAACAGCGACTCCGGCGTGGTGGCGGTTGCCGAGAAAAACGCCCTTCTAGAGCTTGAATCCTGCCCGAAAAATTGGTGCCGGGTCACAACAGACACTGTCAAAGGCTGGGTACAGCGCACCGCTATCTGGGGTGTGTTAAAAGATGAAAGCCTGAAATAGACGGCCAATACAGAATTGTCTTCATCAGATGACTAGGGCCGCGAAAAAAGGCGCTTCACCATGATGAAGCGCCTCGTTTTATTTGGCGGGAGTGAGGCCATCATAACAGCCCCAACGACGCTTAATTAAGCGACGTCAAACCGGTCGTTATTCATCACCTTGACCCAAGCCGCCGCAAAATCGCGCAAGAACCGGTCCTGTGCGTCATCTGCCGCATAGACCTCGGCAAGGGCACGCAATTGTGAATTTGACCCAAATGCCAGATCTACGCGTGTTGCGGTTCTGACCGGCTTGCCGGTTTTGCGGTCAACAGCTTCGTATGAGTTGCTACCGGTGGCTTTCCATTCAACACCCATATCCAACAAGGTCACAAAAAACGCATTGGTCAGCTTGTCCGTGGTGGCAGAAAACACACCATGGCCATTTGTGCTGATACCAAGAGCGCGCATGCCCCCTACCAGAACGGTCATTTCCGGTGCGGTCAGGCCAAGCAATTGTGCCTTGTCCAACAGCATTTCTTCCGGGCTCACACTATAGTCAGCCTTTTGGAAATTCCGGAAACCGTCTGCCACAGGTTCCAGCACGGCAAAAGAGTCAACATCGGTCTGTGCCTGCGTCGCATCACCGCGTCCCGGGGTGAATGGCAAAGACAGGCCAGAGGCCTTTTCAATGCCAACATTACCAGCCAGCACAATCACGTCAGCAACCGATGCCCCGGCGGCGGCGGCAATCGGCTCAAGAACTGATAACACCCGCTGTAACTGGTCTGGCTTGTTTGCCTGCCAGTCTTTTTGCGGGGCCAGGCGGATACGTGCGCCATTGGCACCGCCGCGCATGTCTGTACCGCGATAGGTTGAGGCGCTGGCCCAAGCGGTTTCAACCATTTCTTGAATGGTGAGACCAGATTTCGCAATTTCAGCCTTCACCGCATCGACATCATAATTGCTGTTGCCAGCGGGGACCGGATCTTGCCAGATCAGCTCCTCTGATGGGGCTTCAGGGCCAATATAGCGTGTACGTGGACCCATATCACGATGCAGCAATTTGAACCAAGCCCGCGCAAATGCATCAGCAAATTCATCCGGGTTTTCATGGAACCGCTTGGAAATCTTGCGATAGGCAGGATCTTCACGCATGGCCATGTCGGCTGTTGTCATCATCGTTGGTACACGGATTGATGCATCTTCTGCATCCGGTGCCAGATCTTCTGGCTTTGGATCAATCGCATGCCAAATATGCGCCCCCGCTGGGCTTTTGACCAATTTCCACTCATAGCCAAACAGCAAATCAAAATAGCCGTTATCCCATTGTGTTGGATTAGCGGTCCACGCGCCCTCGATACCGCTGGTGATGGTGTCGCGGCCTTTACCTGACCCAAAGCTGCTGATCCAGCCCAAGCCCATTTGTTCGATGTCAGCACCTTCCGGTTCAGCGCCAACCAAAGCCGCGTCACCGGCCCCATGTGCCTTGCCAAAAGTATGACCGCCAGCGACCAAAGCCACTGTTTCTTCGTCATTCATTGCCATGCGGGCAAATGTCTCACGCACATCATGCGCGCTGGCCAAGGGATCAGGATTGCCATCTGGGCCTTCTGGATTGACATAGATCAGGCCCATCTGCACCGCCGCTAATGGATGCTGCAGATCGCGTTCACCAGAATAGCGCTTATTGCCAAGCCATTCGCCTTCAGCCCCCCAGTAAATATCTTCTTCAGGGGCCCAGATATCATCACGGCCACCACTAAATCCAAACGTCTTACCACCCATTGATTCAATCGCCACATTACCGGCGAGGATCAACAGATCCGCCCAGCTGATATTTTGGCCATATTTCTTTTTAATCGGCCATAACAGACGGCGTGCCTTATCTAGGTTGCCGTTATCCGGCCAGCTGTTTAACGGGGCAAAACGCTGCGCGCCAGTACCGCCGCCGCCACGACCATCGGCTGTTCTGTAGGTGCCAGCCGCATGCCATGTCATGCGAATGAAAAATGGGCCATAATGACCATAATCAGCTGGCCACCATTCTTGCGAATCTGTCATCAGCGCCAGCAGATCTTTTTTCAGCGCCGCATAATCAAGCTTTGAAAACGCCTCACGGTAATTGAAATCCGTATCAAGCGGGCTGGATTTCTTGTCATGCTGATGCAGGATATTCAGATTAAGCTGGTTTGGCCACCATTCGCGGTTTGAGGTGCCGCCGCCGCTGTTACGCGTAACGGCGCCGTGCATTACCGGGCATTTGGCTTCATCCATGGGTCACTCTCCTTGGCAAGATTTGTCGTGTCAGAAACAATAATTAGACCTAATCAGTAATGGCGGCCTGCACAAAACAAACTGGCCTGCCATTATGCAAACACTATGCAATTAAAATAGGCATTGGCCTGATCAGGGTCAAGTCTGTTTAGAACAATTTCAAACTAGAAACCAAGAGGCGGAAGTAGCGGCCAAACGGTACGCCCAGCCCCTATTTTTTAGTGACGTGAATAATCACATCAACGCCAGTGATATCGTGATCATCCGGTGCCTGTGGCAAGCGCGACAACACCACATGATCAGACGGAATATCAATCAGCCGGTCATCCGCCGCGTCATAAAAATGATGATGGTGTGCCGTGTTGGTATCAAACAGGCTATATTCATTATGCACCGTTACCCGCCGCAAAAACCCAGCATTGGTAAATTGGTTCAGTGTATTATACACCGTACCACCAGCCACATGCAGTCCAGTGGCGTTAATTTCAGCGGTCAGGCTTTCGGCGGTTACATGTCGGTGCCGGCCATCAAGCAAAAGACAAGCAATGGCCACCCGTTGGCGGGTTGGACGCAAACCAGCCGCGCGCAATTTAGACGCCATCGCCACCACAGTTGCTGGCGCGGGAGGATTATTTTCTTCGGGCGGTACATTCGTCGACATAGCCACAACAAAATGCGCAGTTTGCCAGAAATTGTCAATATTACCTTGGCTAACGGGGGTGTTTCGTGCTTTTTTAATGCGTTTTATGCTTTTGTGTTCAGCACATAGGCAGAGTGTCTGGCGCAGTGGCTGTGATGGTCATTTGTGCCGGTGAGTTGAGTAACCGCGCCTGTTGTCAAACTTGGTTTACAGCGCCGTATTAAGGAACGCAGACATGCAACCAAAACAGCAAAATTCATTCACCTATGACGAGCTGATCAGTTGTGCCAAGGGAGAGATGTTTGGCCCGGGCAACCCACAATTGCCGCTTCCCCCCATGTTGATGTGCGATCGCATCACCCATATTGATGATACTGGCGGCGCATTTGGCAAAGGCCTGATAGAAGCCGAATTAGATATTCACCCGGATTTGTGGTTTTTTCCCTGCCATTTCGAGGGTGACCCGGTGATGCCGGGGTGTTTGGGCATGGATGCATTATGGCAATTGGTCGGATTCTTTCTGGGATGGTCAGGGGGGCTGGGACGCGGCCGGGCATTATCGGTTGGCGAAGTTAAATTCACCGGACAAATTCTGCCAGAAAATAAACGCGTGCAATTCCGCCTTGATATGAAACGCGTTATCATGCGGCGGTTGGTTATGGGCATCGCCGATGGCAAAGTGTTATGCGATGGCGAGGTTGTTTTTGAAGCCAACGACATTCGCGTTGGTCTGTTTACGCCAGAAGGAAATTAATCATTATGCGTCGTGTTGCAATCACCGGGATCGGCATCGTTTCGTCGATTGGAAATAATGTTGAAGAAGTCACCAACGCACTGCGCAATGGCACATCCGGCATTGTCGCCGCGCCCGAATATGCCGAGCTAGGGTTTCGCAGTCAGGTTCATGGCACGGTAAAGCTTGATGTAACTGAACATATTGACCGTAAACAGTTGCGCTTTATGGGGGAAGGTGCGGCCTATGCCGTGCTGGCCATGGAACAAGCCATTGCCGATGCCGGCCTTGACGATCATCTGGTATCGCATGTGAAAACAGGTTTAGTGGCCGGTTCGGGTGGCCCGTCAACAGCCAATTTGCTGGCGGCTTTTGACATTACCCGCGAAAAAGGCCCAAAACGGATCGGGCCTTACATGGTGCCACGTTGCATGTCGTCAACGGTATCAGCATGTATTGCCACATTTTTCAAAATTAAAGGCATCAATTATTCGATTTCTTCGGCCTGTTCGACTTCGGCGCATTGCATCACAGCCGGGGCTGATGCCATTCGCAGTGGCAACCAAAATATAGTGTTTGCCGGTGGCGGCGAAGAGCTGCATTGGACCTTATCCGTGCTGTTTGATGCCATGGGCGCGATGTCATCCAAATATAATGACACCCCAGAAACAGCCTCTCGCCCCTATGACACGGATCGTGATGGATTTGTGATCGCCGGCGGTGGCGGCATGGTGGTGCTGGAAGATATGGATCACGCGATTGCTCGCGGGGCAAAAATTTATGCCGAACTTGTTGGCTATGGCGCTAATTCTGATGGTGATGACATGGTCGCCCCATCTGGCGAAGGCGCGGTGCGTTGCATGGAATTGGCGCTGGCTGGGTTTGATGGCAATGCGTTAACCGACAAGGTTGATTATATCAATGCCCATGGCACATCGACACCGGTTGGAGATGTCAAGGAATTGGACGCGGTGCGCAGTGTTTTTGGCCCCCGCGGATATTTGCCAACGGTCACCTCGACCAAATCGCTGACCGGGCATTCGCTTGGCGCGACAGGTGTGCAAGAAGCCATCTACACGCTGATCATGATGCAAAATAATTTTATTGCCGCCTCGGCCAATATCAGCAATCCAGACCCGGCCATCGGCGATATTCCGATCCCGCAACAGCGGGTTGATAATGTCTCTATCGGACTGGCGTTATCAAACTCATTTGGCTTTGGTGGCACCAATGCCACTCTGGCACTAAAAAAGGTGTCGTAACATGCAGCAGGGACAACTCCTGGCCGGCAAACGCGGCCTTGTTATGGGCGTTGCCAACGAAAAATCAATCGCCTGGGGAATCGCCGCCGCCGCCGCCGCGCAAGGGGCCGAAATTGCCTTTTCCTATCAGATGGAGGGATTTGGCAAACGGCTCAAACCGCTGGCTGACTCGATTGGATCACGCTTGTTAATCGAATGCGATGTGGCCGCTGATGGCGCGGTTGAGAGCTGTTTTAACCAGCTTGCCAAGGACTGGCCAGAAATAGATTTTGTCGTACATGCACTGGCCTATTCAGACAAAGCCGAACTGAAAGGGGCATATCTAGATACCAGCCGCGATAATTTCATCAACACCATGATGATTTCGGCTTATTCTTTTACCGAAGTGGCCCGAGCTGCTCGGCCAATGATGCCAGCTGGTGGGTCATTGGTCACTCTTAGCTATATCGGGGCGCAACGCATCACCCCTAATTACAATGTCATGGGTGTTGCTAAAGCCGCATTAGAGGCATCTGTACGCTATCTGGCTGTTGACCTTGGCGGCGAAAACATTCGGGTGAATGGGTTGTCTGCTGGGCCTATGCGCACGCTTGCCGGAGCCGCCATAGGGGGGGCACGTCATATTTTTCGGCACTCTGAGGAGAATGCCCCCTTGCGCCGCAATCCGGGCCTAGATGAGGTGGGGCGGTCTGGCCTATATCTGATTTCAGATTTATCGTCTGGTGTCACTGGTGAGGTGCATTTTGTTGATGGCGGCTTCAATGCTGTGGCTATCCCGCGTGACCATAGTTAGGCTGTTTTAAACAAGCAAAAAAATCTGTTTCACACTGGCATTAGGAGTTTGCTCTTTCCCACTTCAACGCATCGCTAACAATTTTTTGCAGATCATCATATTGCGGTGTCCAGCCAAGTGCGGTTCGCAATTTGGTCGAATCAGCAACCAAAATAGCCGCGTCACCCGCACGCCGCGGCGCATCTGTAATGGCCAGCTTTTTGCCAGCTAGCGTGGCCACAACATCCAGCACATCGCGCACAGATGCACCATGTCCATAGCCACAATTAGCTAGCATTGACTTGCCACCAACCTGTAAATGGGCAAGTGCCGCCATATGCGCACTGATAAGATCAGACACATGGATATAGTCTCGAATACAAGTGCCGTCAGGGGTGGGGTAATCTGTCCCATAAACCTGCATCGACGCACGTTTGCCAACTGCCAACTCGACAGCAATTTTAATAAGGTGCGTTGCTGGTTCTGACAATTGACCGGCACGTCCGCTAGGGTCGGCACCCGCCACATTAAAATAGCGTAAAATCACATAAGATATATTGGCAGTCCGAGCACAATCGCGCAAAATGATCTCGGACATCAATTTGCTAGTGCCATAGGGGTTTTCTGGCTGGGTGCTGGCATCTTCGTTGATTGGGTTGCGATCTTGATTTCCATAGACAGCGGCGGTTGACGAAAACACAAACCGTTTTATGCCAGCTTCCACACAAGCGGCGATAAAACCTGTGGTCGACGCCGTGTTGTTCAAATAATATTTCAGCGGGTCTGCAACCGATTCAGGCACCACAATTGACGCGGCAA
>CAJWSS010000033.1:0-12232 GCA_913045915.1 uncultured Alphaproteobacteria bacterium
TGCCAAGCCCGACCTTTACCCTTGTCCAGCATTATGCGCTGGCTGATGGGACGCCGTTGTGGCATCTGGATTTATACCGTATTGATGATGCGGAAGATGCCATGGCACTTGGTCTTGATGATGCCTTTATTGATGCCGTCTGCTTGATAGAATGGCCTGACCGGCTGAAAAAATTTATGCCGAAAACGAATTTGTCTATTCACCTCTATGCCAGTGATGTAGCAGATGATGCGGTTGGCGAAAGCGGCGTAGGCTCGACCATCCGGTTTGCCGATGTGACCGCACCGCCCTATTGGGCGGCTCGAATCACCGGTCTTGTAGCGGCCATTTCTGCTGGGTCTGAAGCCTAGTTATTTTGCGGCGCGGTTGCCGGGCGGTTTGTTGGGAAGCCCTCTCGCGTTCTTATGGCTTTACTATTATACTCGCGTCATGACGCCCCCTTCCGTTTATAGCATTGACGCTGGCTTGCCATTTGCCGAACAGGTGGCGCGCGGGTTAATGACGCTTGCCCAAACACCGCAACAGCTTGCACGGGCGCTGGTTTTGGTGCCGTCTCGTAGGAGCGGGCAAGCCCTGCAAGCCGCATTTTTGTCAGTCAGTGATGGGCAGGCCATGCTGTTGCCGCGCATGGTGCCAATCGGTGATATCGGCGATGAGATGAATCAAGGCGATCCAATTGGCACGCTTCTCGATGACGCGGCTCCAGATTTGCCGCCAGCCATTACCGCCATGCGGCGCCAGCTTCTATTGGCAAAATTATTGCGGCACTTCCGACTTGGCGATCATCACACCACACAGCCACAGGCCATGTTGCTTGCTCATGCCTTGGCCCAGCTTCTCGACCAGCTCTACAATGCCGATGCGTCTGCCGATGCATTGCGTGATTTATTGCCCGATGATTTTTCCGCGCATTGGCAGGATATTCTGGCGTTATTGACCATTTTGATTGAACGTTGGCCGGCCATTTTAGCAGATGAGGGCGTGATGGATGCGGTAGACCGCCGCAACAGCTTCATCCGTTGGCAGGCCGGGCAGTGGCAACAAAACCAACCAGATAATTTGATTGTCGTTGCCGGATCGACTGGCAGTATAAAGGCCACACGCGATTTGATTGCCGTTGTGGCTAGCTTGCCAAATGGGCATGTGGTGCTGCCGGGCCTTGACCGCGGTGCTGGTGATTTGTGGGCCGATATGGCGGCTGATAGCAGTCACCCGCAACATGCGCTGGCAGAGTTGCTGGAAACGCTGGATGCAAGCCCGGATGAGGTGCAGGACTGGCCGGGCCTGCCAGCCGCCTCGCCGACACAGCAAGCCCGTCGGCATTTTATCCGTGAAATATTTCGCCCGGCGGCAGTTACGGCGGCGTGGCAACGGTTGGGCGACAGCGCTGACTTGCCGGGGCGGGCCGCGCTGGCCAATCTTAAAATTCTGACCGCCCAAGACCGCCGTGAAGAAGCTAGCCTGATTGCATTATGTTTGCGTGAGGTTTTGGAAACGCCAGAAAAAACCGCCGCCCTTATCACCCCTGATCGACAGCTGGCCGAACTTGTCATCGCCGAGTTGCAACGCTGGGATATTACCATTGAGGATTCGGCTGGACGGCCATTGGCATCAACCCCAACAGGAAAATTTTTGCAATTGCTTGCCAATGCCGTTGCCGATGAATTCACCCCATTATCTTTGTTGGCCTTGCTCAAACATGCCTATGCGGCTGGGGGCATGAAGTCGCATGATTTTAAGGCCATGCTCACAGATCTTGAACTAGCGGTATTGCGGGGTGCCCGCCCGGGCATTCCCGGCATTGATGGATTGGTGGCCGCAGCGCCCAGCAAAGCGCTTAAAAATTTTGTTAAACAGCATATTGCCCTGCCTCTTCAGCCATTATGCGCGGCGTGGCAGGCGGCTACCCCCACATTGGCAAGTCTGGTGGCAGGGCTGGCTGAAACCGCCGAATTACTGGCGGCGGATGACATCAATGCCGAATCAGGCCAGCCTGACCGGGGGCAGGGGGCGCTGCGCTTGTGGGACGGTGTTGATGGGCAAGCCGCGGCACGGCTATTGGCCGATATAGAGACTGATGGCCGTGATTTTGACATTGCCGCAGATGATCTTCCGCAGATATTGCAACAGATTTTTGAAACAGCGACAGTGCACCCGCATGGGTCACCACATCCGCGATTGGCGATTTTGGGCGCGGTTGAAGCCCGCATGCAGTCTGCTGACCGGATCATTATTGCGGGTTTTAACGAAGGTAACTGGCCACCACATCCAACTGCCGATCCATGGATGAATAATATGATGCGCAAAGCGGTCGGGTTGCCACCGTATAATTGGCGCACAAGCTTAAGCGCGCATGATGTTTATATGGCGCTATGCGCCGATGAGGTTATGGTCACCCGCGCGGCGAAAGAGAATAATACAGCAACTATCAAAAGCCGTTGGTTGCAACGCATGGAAGTTGTTTTAGATGCGCTTGGTCTTGCCGGCGAAGTTGATACAGGACAGCAAGAACATGCATGGATTGACCGGTTGCATCCTAAAATTATTCCTACCCCGATTGCACGGCCACAGCCATGCCCACCCGTTACCGCGCGGCCGCGCCGTTTTTCGGCGACTGAAATTGATGTCTGGGTGACCGACCCCTATGCGATTTATGCAAAAAAAATCTTAAATTTAAAGCCGCTTGACCCCATTGACCGTCCACCAGATGCGGCGTTGCGGGGTAATTTAGTGCATGCCGCATTGGCACAATTTGCCAAAACATACGCCGCCGCAGAGTTGCCGGATGATGCCCTGGCACAGCTTTTAAAATTTGGCGAGGCCGCATTTGCCCCGCATGTGCAACAGCCGTCAGTGCGGTATTTCTGGTGGCCCCGATTCGAAATTATTGCGGCATGGGTGACCGAAGAAGAAGCGCGGCGCCGTACCAATGGTCTTGTCCAAATTTATGCTGAAATTAATGGGTCGGTTGATCTTGCTGGGCCATCTGGACCGGTGACTGTGACAGCGCGCGCTGATCGTTTGGAGCGCTATGAGGATCTATCCCTTGGCATTATCGATTATAAAACGGGCGTGGTGCCATCGGCAAAAATGGTTGAGGACGGGGCGCGCAATCAATTATCTGTCGAAGCGCTGATTGCCAGCGAAGGCGGCTTTGATCAGGTGCCGGCAGGCCCGGTATCCCTATTGGAATATTGGAAAATATCCGGTGGGCGGGCACAGCCAGGCACGATAAAAGCCGTGCATAAAAATGGGTTTGATCCGGCAAAAATGCGGGCAGGTCTTGAATGGCTTGTCGCGGCCTATGATGACCCCTCGACTTGTTATCTTTCCGAACCGGTGCCGTCTTTGGTATCGCCTTTCCGCCCCTATAAGCATCTGGCACGGTGCCGCGAATGGCAGATCGGGGCTGAAGATGACTGACCTGATCCATCGTGCCAGTACCGCGCAGGCCCATGCGTCTGACCCCGCCGCATCGGTGTTTGTGTCGGCCAATGCAGGCACCGGCAAAACCAAGCTTTTAACCGACCGGGTATTGCGTTTGCTTTTGGCGGGGGCACCTGCTGACAGTATTTTATGTGTTACCTATACCCGGGCGGCGGCGGCTGAAATGCGTAACCGCATCAATAAACGGTTAGGCGACTGGACCATTATCAGCGCCAAGGCGTTGACCGAAGATCTTCAAAATATGGGTATAGAGACGCCGCCGCAGGATATGATGCAACGCGCCCGTAGCCTGTTTGCTGAAATCCTTGATAATGATCATGGGCCACGGGTCGAAACCGTCCATTCTTTTTGCCAGACCATCTTGCACAGATTCCCCATAGAGGCCGGCATTACCCCACATGCCAGACTTGCCGATGATGATGAACAGGCCCGGCTAAAACGGCAGGCCCGCAATAATATTATGGGCGCGTCTGATAGCGCGTTGATGCGCGCGGTGCAGTTGATTGCTGAAATGGCTGACGAGGGGCGTGCTGATCAAATTTTGCAGGCATTTTTAAGCCAAGAAACGCGGCTTGCAGATCCGCAAATTCTTGACAAGGTGATTGCGCATTTTGAAATGGACCTTGAGATCCCAGATGCAAAAACCGTAAAAGCGCAGAAACATGCGGCCATTGCGAGCATTGATATAGAGGGTTTGCGCGCGGTGGCGGCGGCGCTAGACGCATCTGGCGTTGACACGCATAAGCGCCGTGCGGCGCAGATGTCTGTATGGCTGGCACAAACGCCAGCTGATCGTATCGAAAAATTATCTTTTCTTGTTGACGCGCTATTTACTGCGAACGGGCCGCGCAACGAACGGGCATTGTCAAATGCGAATATTCGTAAGGCTTTGCCGGACGCTGTCGCCATTCAACAAGCGGTTATTCATGCGATTGAACCCGTTCTGTGCGGAGATAATGCCCAAATATGCAAACAGATGACCATTGCGCTCTATCGTTATGGTGCCGCCTTCTGGCGTGAATATGAACGATTAAAAGCCATGCGTGGGGTGCTTGATTATGATGATCTGATCAACCGCACCAACAGGCTTCTGGACCAAAGCGATGCCGCGCAATGGGTGGCGTGGAAACTCGACAATGGCATCCAGCATATGCTCATTGACGAGGCCCAAGATACCAGCCCGCAACAATGGCAATTGCTCAGACGGCTGATTGATGATTTTTTTGCGGGTGACGGGGCTGATTACCAGCGGTCACATCGCCAGCAAAATTCGCACCGCACTATTTTGCCAGCACGAAGCATGTTTGCCGTTGGTGATTTCAAACAATCAATTTATTCCTTTCAGGGGGCTGACCCACGGGTTATGGGGGATAACCGGCAGGCATTGGCGGCACGGGCAAGCGAGGCGGATAAAGAATTTCGCGATGTGGCGCTATCTGTTTCCTTTCGGTCAAGCACGCCGATTTTGCAACTGGTGAATGCGCTTATTCCTCACCGGCCCGGGATAGAGGATTTTAGCACCCATGAGGTGGCGCGTGATGATCTGAACGGTTTTGTCGAAATTTGGCCGGTGGTCAAATCTGCTGATGCGACGAAACCAGATAATTTATTTGGTGCGCCAGCCACCAGTAGCGCTAGTGATGTGCAAACCATTGCCGCGCATCAGTTGGCTGAAACCTTAAAAAAATGGATCGGTCACAAAACCCTGTCGTCGGGCAAAGCCGTTGGGCCCGGCGATATTCTGATTTTGTTGCGCAAGCGAGGGACCTTTTTTGAACAGATTTTAAAAGCGCTACAACATCATGCGATTCCCGTTGCCGGGGCCGACCGGATGACGCTTGAAGATCAAATCGAAATTCAGGATCTTCTGGCGCTTGGCGATGTGATGATGCTGCCAGAAGATGACTTGCAACTTGCGGCTGTATTGAAATCGCCTCTATGCGGGTTTGATGAGGACGATTTATTTGATCTTGCGCATGGCCGCGGTCAGGCCAGCCTCTATACCAGATTGATGACGCATCGCGGCGGCAAAAGCAAATTTGGTCAAGTTGCTGACCAGCTGGCAGACTGGCGCTTGGTCGCTGATCAAGAGTCAGTCTTTGGATTTTTCAGCCATGTATTGGTGAATGGCGGGCGGCAGAATTTTATCCGGCGGCTTGGTCATGCGGTGAATGAATCGCTAGATCATTTTCTGGGTCTGGCGCAAAGCATGGCGCTTGGTGACGGCGTGTCACTGTTGCATTTTCTGGCCGCTATTCGTGGCAGTGGTGGCGATATTAAGCGTGATATGGACAGTGCGGGTAGTGATGAGGTGCGCGTCATGACAATCCACGGGGCCAAAGGGCTTGAGGCGCCGATTGTTATGCTTCCAGATATGCTGAAGCCGCGCACGGTTAATCAGTTGATTGGTGTCGACCAAGCACGGCGCTCGGTTTACTGGATCCCGTCAGGAGCGCCATTTCATCCGCAATTTTTAAAAGATGCCAAAGCTGTGCGCCGTGATCTGGAACAGCAGGAGTCAAACCGCTTGTTGTATGTCGCGCTGACCCGTGCTTGTGAAGGGCTGGTGATTGCCGGATGGGAAAAATCAGGCGGCGTACGGACGCTGGCGGACAGTGATTATGCGGCGATCAAATCTGCGCTGGCAACGCTACCTGATGTTGTCGAGACAGATGATGGCCATATGTATCTTTATACAGCGGCCACCCGCATTGCAGAATCGCAACAGGCTGGTCGCACGACGGCGCTACCACAAAAGCCGGCCATTGCGCCCGCCCCAGCAGAGCTTAATTGGATTGACCAGCCTGCCAAGCGTGATGCCCCATCTGGCAAGCCCTTGCGGCCATCACAACCCGGCCTTGATCATGCGCCATTTCCACTTGGCGCTAGTCCGGACGGGCAACGCCGCCACAGTGGGCTCGCCTATGGCCGGCTGGCGCACCGGTTGCTGGAACTCTTGCCATCAGTCACACCAGCCCGGCGCGGTGAGGTGGCCCAGCCAATTTTGCGCCAATACCATGATCTGAGCGAATCTGCCAAAGAAGATATTTTACAGCGGGTAGAGGCCATCATAATGATGCCCGAACTTGCGCCGCTGTTCAGTAAAGAAGCGCTTGTTGAGGTGCCGATTAATGGGCGGGTTCATGCTGTTGGTGTGGCCGGACAAATTGATCGGCTTTATGTGGGTGCAGACCGCATTATTCTGGCAGATTTCAAAACCGGTCAGCGTCCGGATGGGCCACCGCCAGCCAGCTATGTCGAACAAATCGCGCTTTATGACGCGCTGCTGGCGCAAATATATCCCGGCAAAGACATCACCAGTTGGCTGGTATGGACACAAACCCAGTTTATCGAGGATGTAACGGCGGCGCAACGACAGCAGGCGCTTGGGCGGTTATTTGCTGATCATCAGTGAAAATAAAGCCGGTCGCCATGCTTGACTGTCACCCAGCCAGCCCATAAATTCAAACGGCGCAACGCGGCCGTGACGGCATGTGCGGATGAAACGCGATATTGCGCGAACAGCTATGGGGTGGGTAACAATGGCGACTTCTAAAACAACTGACACTGATTTTTCTGCGGATGTTCTGCAATCTGACAAGCCTGTTTTAGTCGATTTTTGGGCTGAATGGTGTGGCCCGTGTAAGGCAATTGGCCCAGCATTAGAAGAAATATCCGACGATAAGGGCGACAGCATTTCAATTGTGAAATTGAATATTGATGAAAATCCGCTGACGCCACAAAAATACAATGTGCGCGGCATCCCAACATTGCTGATCTTTAAAGACGGCGAAGTTGTTGCCGAAAAAATGGGGGCATTGCCCAAATCACAATTGGAAGATTGGATCAATCAATCGGTGTGATTGGCGGATCTGATGAAAATTGCTAAAAACGCTGCACGTTAGGCGGGCAGCGTTTTATTTTGCCATAAAATATGGCCAGCCAGATAGAGTGACCCACAAATGATGACCGGTGCATTTTGGTCTAGCTGGTCGAACGCCGCCGCCAGCGTCTTGGCAGGCGATGCGGTCATCCCAAGTTTTTTGGCGGCATCACTCATTGCGGTGGCTGATAGACTTGCGTCTTGATCTGGAATCGTG
Source organism: uncultured Alphaproteobacteria bacterium (assembly GCA_913045915.1). Lineage (GTDB taxonomy): Bacteria > Pseudomonadota > Alphaproteobacteria > Puniceispirillales > Puniceispirillaceae > UBA3439. The sequence goes on from CAJWSS010000033.1 coordinate 7,548, forward strand.
AGACAGGCAACATGACCAGCCAAAGCGGTGAGTGGTGCCAGAAATTCAGCCGGATCGCGGGTATTTAACGCGCCACAAATAACATTCCATCGGCCGTCATGGATGGTGCGTAATGTGGCGGCAAGTGCCGTTGCGCCATGGGCATTATGCGCGCCATCAAGCCAAATGGGCTGATAGGGCCAGATGGTGGCAAGCGTCCCTTTATCAAGCTGTTGGACCCGGCCCGGCCATGTGGCCTTGGTGATACCGTCGGGTGCGCAGGCCCCTGTGCTAGAAAGTGCCATAAACGCCAGTCCGGCATTGTCTATTTGATGCGGGCCAGCTAACCCTGGACGCGGAAAATATGTTGTTGTTCCCGATACGGTCAGGCACCCCCCACCATCTGGCTGGGGGCTGATAACAAAATCACGACCGGCCATATATAAGGGCGCGCCAATCTTGTCAGCGCACGTCTGCAGGGTTGCGGCAACCTCAGATGATTGGGCGGCGCTGAAGCAAGGTATGCCTGACCGCATGATGCCAGCCTTTTGTTCCGCGATACCGGTCAGGCTGGTGCCTAAAAAATGTTCATGATCACGGGCGATGGGGGTGATAATGGTGGCCAGTGGGGCGGTCAATACATTGGTGGAATCCAACGCCCCGCCAAGTCCGGTTTCAAGACATAATAAATCAGCCGGGTGCCGCGAAAACGCCAACATTGCGGCGGCGGTTGTGACCTCGAAAAACGTCACCTGCTGGGTGCCGTTGAGCGCCTCGACCTCTTCTAGAAGGTCAGCAAGCGCCGCATCATCAATAAGCGTGCCGGCCAGTCTGATGCGTTCGTTAAACCGGCATAAATGCGGAGAGCTATAGACATGCGTGGTGACGCCGCCGGCCTCGGCAAGGGCGCGTAAAAAGGCGATCACTGACCCTTTGCCATTCGTGCCGGCCACATGAATCGTCGGCGGCAAGCGTAAATGCGGGTCACCCAGCTTTCGCAATAATGCAAAACTGCGCTCTAAACCAAGATCAATGAGTTTCGGGTGAAGCGCCGCCAGCCGTGCAAGCGCCTGTTCCGCCCGTTTGGCAGACTCCGCCATGGTGCTGGTATGCATCAGGCGGCCTTTATCGAACCCTTTGAACCCATCAGAAAATCGAGGATTTTGCCGAAATAAGCGGCTTGATCTGACCGTGCGACAACAGCGTCTACCATGCCATGGTCCATCAAATATTCGGCTGTCTGGAAATCTTCTGGCAGTTTTTCGCGGACTGTTTCTTCGATGACCCGGCGCCCGGCAAAACCGATGATCGCCCCGGGTTCGGCAATTTGAATGTCACCAAGCATGGCAAATGACGCGGTGACCCCGCCCGTTGTTGGATGTGCCAGAAGAACAAAATAAGGAAGCCCAGCGTCACGCACTTTTTCCACGGCGACAATTGTGCGTGGAAGTTGCATCAAAGACAGGACGCCTTCTTGCATGCGCGCCCCCCCAGTTGACGGCACGGTGATCAAGGCGCCGTTGCGGGCCACCGCCTCGTTCGCGGCGGCGATGATGCCATTGCCAACCATCCGGCCCATCGACCCGCCCATAAAGCGAAAGTCAAACGCGGCCATCACACATGGAAAACCATTCACTGTGCCAGCGGCAACGGCAATGGCGTCATTCAGGCCCGTTTTGTTGCGGGTATCACGTAAGCGGTCGCTATATTTTTTACTGTCACGGAATTTCAGCGGGTCATCTTCGATAGCTGGCAGAGTAATGGTTTCAAATTTTCCGCCATCAAATGTCATGGCAAAGCGCTGTTCTGGCGCTAATGGCGCATGGTGACCACATGTCGTACAGCAATTATTCGCAATTTCGAATTCACGATGAAAAATCATCTGGTTGCATGCGGTGCATTTTACCCAGAGATTTTCCGGCACATCATCTGATTGCACCCAGGCTTTGATTTTGGGCAGGACAGAATTTGTAATCCAGTTCATTGCATACCCCTATTTGCGAATAGCGCTGGCAAGTTCGCCGACAAAAGTGGCAACTTTTTGCACAATATCATTATTAATACCATTTTGCGGTGTATCCGTCAGGTTTGTGGCAATAATATCAACAACAGCAGATCCCACAACCGCCCCATCTGTAAGGGCGGCGGCTTCGGCGGCTTGAGCTGGCGTGCGGATGCCAAAGCCAGCCACAATCGGCAGGTCGGTTTGTGACCGAATCCGCTGATAGGCCGCAGAAATTGAATCGCCAGCCGCACTCTTGGTGCCGGTGATTCCTAGAACCGACACATAATAAACAAAGCCGCTGGCTTCTGCCAAAATGGCGGGCAGGCGGGTTTCGTCACTTGTTGGCGTGACAAGGCGAATGAATTTTAACCCAGCTTTTTTTGCTGGCAGGCATAATTCTGTGTCTTCTTCAGGCGGCAAATCGACAATAATCAGCCCGTCAACACCGGCTGTCACCGCATCAGCGATAAAGCGGTCATTGCCATAAATATAAATGGGGTTGTAATAACCCATTAAAATCAACGGCGTGTCTGGATGACGTTTTCTAAAGTCAGCGGCGATTTGCAACGTTCCGGCAAGTGTCATGCCGCCCTTCAAGGCGCGCAATGAAGCGGCTTGTATCGCCGGGCCATCAGCCATTGGATCGGAAAATGGCATGCCAAGTTCAATGAAATCAACGCCGGCCCCGACCAAGGCATCAAGAAGCGCAGGCGTGGTTGCGGCATTTGGGTCGCCAGCGGTGACAAATACGCCAAGCGTGCCGCGGCCGGCCGCTTTGGCGTTTGCAAATATTGTTTCTATCCGGCCTGTCATAAATGCCTCTTAAATCACTGCAAATGATGGGTGCTATGGGTGTTGGATTATCGTCAAAAAATATGTCACCGCGGTTACAACCGCCCAAGCTTGTCGAGCATTGGCAATACCGCACCAAGATCTTTGTCACCGCGCCCACACATATTTAAAATCACGATCTGATCGGCAGACATGTCACCAATCATGGTGCTGACATAGGCCAACGCATGTGATGGTTCGAGGGCAGGGATAATGCCTTCTTGGCGGGCGCATAGTTGAAACGCGACCAAGGCTTCATCATCGGTGGCGCTGACATAATTGACCCGGCCGGTATCATGAAGCCATGAATGTTCAGGCCCAATGCCCGGGTAATCAAGCCCAGCTGATATCGAATGTGCATCGGTAATTTGGCCATCATCATTTTGCAGCAAATACGTACGATTGCCATGCAAAATGCCGGGTTGTCCACCGGTGAGAGAGGCGGCGTGCAAGCCGCTTGGGATGCCTTTACCAGCCGCTTCAACACCATAAATTTCAACGTCTTTGTCATCCAAAAACGGGTAAAACAGCCCCATGGCATTTGAACCGCCACCAATGCAGGCTACGATTTTATCTGGCAACCGCCCTTCAGCTTCGATGATTTGTTCCCGTGCCTCGGTGCCAATGACTGATTGAAAGTCACGCACCATTTGCGGGTAGGGGTGCGGGCCAGCCACCGTGCCGATGATATAAAAATGTGTTTCGGCATTGGTCACCCAATATCGCAATGCCTCATTCATTGCATCTTTCAGCGTGCCGGTCCCCGCCGTAACCGGGTGGATTTTTGCCCCTAGAAGCCGCATCCGTTCGACATTGGGGCGCTGTCTTTCAACATCTTCTGCGCCCATAAATACTTCGCATTCCATATCGAACAACGCACAGGCAGTGGCCGTCGCCACGCCATGCTGGCCAGCCCCGGTTTCAGCAATAATTTTAGTTTTGCCCATGCGTTTGGCGAGCAATGCCTGACCAATCACATTGTTAATTTTGTGCGCACCAGTGTGGTTTAATTCATCACGCTTCAGATAGAGTTTGGCCCCACCGAAATAGGATGTCAGACGTTCGGCAAAATATAGTGGGCTTGGCCGACCAATATAGTGTTTTTGGTAATAGGCCAGCTCTGCGGCAAAATCTTTGTCAGCGCAGGCAGATTTGTAAGCCGATTCAACATTGAGAATCAACGGCATCAAGGTTTCGGCAACAAACCGGCCGCCATGGATGCCAAACCGCCCAGATTCGTCCGGCTGATTATGATAGGTGTTTAGAGATGCTGTGCTCATAAAATGTCTCTTAACTGGTGCATGCGCCGTGATAGCCACGCCATGCTAGTGATCCCCACATGTTGTTTTAGCCTATTTGCGCGGCCTGAATAAAGTCGTGAATTTTTTTTTCATCTTTTTTTCCGCTTTGATACTCGACTCCACTTGACACATCAACGGCGCCAGCGCCGCTGATCGTCATAGCTTCAGCAACTGTTTCGATCGTTAAGCCACCTGCTAACATCCAAGGAGTGTGCCCCTGATAATGTGATAAAATATTCCAGTCGAAACAATGGCCAGTACCGCCGGGTTGTGTCCCTTTGGCAGCTTTTGCATCAAAAATAAGCCAATCAGCAACGTCGTCCCATTGAGCACAAGCCGCCAAATCTATGCTGGTCTCAACGGGAATCATTTTTATTATTGGCAAGCCAAATTCAGCTTTTATAATCGTGGCTAACTCAACCGTTTCTCGGCCATGAAGTTGAAGAAAATCCGGGCGCGCAGCCTTTATCAATTTGTTTAATGACGACAGCGTCTGGTCAACTGTCAATAATACACGTTGTGGTTCGGCTCGAGGCAATGTTTCGATCTGGTTGGAGAGGCTGGCCAAT